>NZ_JACUUA010000423.1 GCF_014859565.1 Marinospirillum sp.
GGTTTCACAGTGAAGAGCGGGTTACGGGTGATTGAGGTTTGGCTGCGAGGAGTTTTCCTCCTGCCGGCAGATTTTTAAGCAGGGTGGAACCAGCACCCAGAATGGATCCTTGCCCAAGATGACAGCCTTGGGTAACACAGCTTGCGGGCCCTAGATGACAGGTATCTTCCATCGTTACATTGCCACACAAAATTACACCTGGCGCAAGATGGCAGTGTTTGCCAATGCTGCAGTCATGGTCAAGTTGTGCACCCGTGTTGATCAGCGTGTTTTCACCAATATAGGTGTCTGGCTGAAGAATGCTGCCGGCCATGATTTGTACACCTTCAGCAAAAGTAACACCTGTACCGATCAGTGCACTCGGGTGTACCAAGGTAATGAATGAATAACCAAGGTTTTTGAACTGTTTGTAGATTGTCTGACGCAGGGTTTGTCCCGGAAGACTGCCAAGACCGTTGGCGAGAAAAATCTGGTCGGGTTGGTAGCAGGTGACCGCTTGATCATCACCCAATACTGGCAGTCCTCGCCACTCCGCTATGCCCTGTTGGTGGAGTTGTGGGTCGGTGACCCCCACAACAGTCTGATTCAACAGTTGTAATACATCGAGTACAACCTTGGCATGGCCACCCGCGCCTAGCAGAATGACCTGCCGTGTCATAGATTTTCGCCCGACTGATAGTCTCTGGTTGCGCACTGCCCCAGTTGATCCCAGTAGTGGATAGCGCTGATACCCTGACCGGTTCTTGCTGTGGTGAGGTTTGTTTCAGTAAATGCATCACCCTGTCTGATATTGTCAGCTGTTAACAGGTTCTGCCTAGCTGCTTTGCGGGTGTCCCACTCAGCTACTTGAGGTGCCTTGCGTCCAGAGCCAAGCGCCATTTCAATGGCACGAATTTGTTGTGTCAGGGTTTTTAGCTCATCGGGTTCCAATGAGGCTCGGTGATCGGGACCCGGTAGATTACGATCCAGTGTAAAGTGCTTTTCAATGACTTGTGCTCCACGCGCAACAGCAGCAACAGGGATGAGCAGGCCTTCTGTGTGGTCAGAGTAACCCACAGGGAGCTGGAATGTTGCGGCCAGTGTATCCATCGCCTTGAGGTTGACCTGATCCGGCGGTGTCGGGTAACAGGAAGTACAATGCAAGAGTGTTACCTGATTTTTGATTGATTGATAAGCTGCTGCATCACTCCAGTTTTGCCAAACAGCGTCCATGTTTTTTGGTGGTTCTGAAAAAGAATAACCGTGTGCCAGAATAGCCAAAGCCTGTTCAACTTCACTGAGGGTTGCCATGCCTGTTGATAGAATGCAGGGCTTGCCTGTTGCCGCAAAAGCCCAGAGCAATGGTGCATTGGTGATTTCCCCAGAAGGGATTTTGTAAAATGGCAGATTAAGGGTCTGTAAAAATTTCAGACTCTGGCGATCAAAAGCAGTGGAGATAAAGGTGATGCCTTTTTGCTGGGCATGACGCTGTAGATCCTTGTGCCAGCTTTCTGGTAGCTCCAGTTTTTTCAGCATACTTAATTGGGATTCAGCAGCATCCGTGGTTTCTTTTTGATAATTGGCCTTTGGAGCCGAAATTGCAGCCAAGCGTTCTGCGTTAAAGGTCTGAAACTTGACAGCATCAGCACCAGCTTCAGCAGCAGCATCAACTAACTGAAAAGCAAGGTCGCGGTCACCATTATGGTTTACGCCAGCTTCGGCAATGA
>NZ_JACUUA010000008.1 GCF_014859565.1 Marinospirillum sp.
CCCGATTGGGCGAGGGTTTACGCGGATTTTGCTAAACTAATCAGGTACGTGGCAAGGTCACTCCCCGCTGCCCTTGGTATTTACCACCCCGATCCCTATAGGACACATCACACACTTCATCACCACCAAAAAACAGCATCTGCGCCACGCCTTCGTTGGCATAAATCACCGCAGGTAGGGGTGTGGTGTTGGAAAACTCCAGGGTGACGTGCCCTTCCCATTCAGGTTCCAGTGGCGTGACGTTCACAATGATGCCACAACGGGCGTAGGTGCTTTTGCCCAGACACACCACCAGCACATCACGCGGAATACGGAAATACTCTACAGTACGCGCCAGCGCAAAGGAGTTAGGCGGAATAATGCAGCGGTTGCCCTTCACTTCTACAAAACTTTTATCATCAAAGTTTTTTGGATCAACAATGCTGGAGTTGATGTTGGTGAAGATCTTGAATTCATCCGAACAACGTACATCGTAACCATAACTGGATGTACCGTAAGAAATGATCTTGTGGCCATCCGCTTCACGCACCTGACCGGCCTCAAAAGGCTCAATCATTGCTTTTTCCTGCGACAGGCGGCGTATCCAGTGATCCGATTTGATGCTCATGCAGCGTCCTCAGAATTCAGGTCAAAAATCAGGGTTCAGAACTCAGCTCACAAAACCGGCCTAGTTTAACAGATCAAAGGTGTTAAAATCTTCTGCTCCGATGGCCGCAGTGGCTTGTGATTCATTCAACAGAGACCTGTCCAACGATGAAAATCGTCAGTTTCAACATTAACAGCCTACGGGCCCGCCTGCACCAGCTCGAAGCACTGATCAACAAACACCAGCCCGATGTGATTGCACTGCAGGAAACCAAGGTTAACGACCCGGACTTTCCACTGGAGGCTGTGGAATCCCTGGGTTATCACGTCGATTTTCACGGCCAGAAAACCCACTACGGTGTTGCTACCCTATCCAAAGTAGCACCAACAAAGGTGCAGAAGGGTTTTCTCACCGATGATGAAACCACCCAGCGCCGTCTGATCCTGACTGAACACACCTGCTCTGATGGTCAGCCGTTAATTCTGATCAACGGTTATTTTCCGCAGGGTGAAAGCATCAAACACGAAATAAAATTCCCGGCCAAACGCCGCTTTTATGCCGACCTGCAACAACTGCTGGAAACCAGCTACAGCCCGGATCAGCGGGTACTGGTGGTGGGTGACTTCAACATCTCCACCACCGATCTAGATATCGGCATTGGTGAAGCCAACCGTGTACGCTGGTTAAAAACCGGCAAAACCAGCTTCCAGCCGGAAGAACGCGAGTGGATGCAGCGCCTGCTAGACTGGGGACTGATCGACAACTACCGCCAGCAAAACCCCGAAAGCACCGAGTTTTACAGCTGGTTTGATTACCGCAGCAAGGGCTTTGAAGACCAGCCCAAACGCGGGCTGCGCATTGACCTGCTGCTAGCCAGCAAGGCGCTGGCACCCTTGTGTGTGGATACCGGCATCGACTATGACATTCGTGGTATGGATAAACCTTCGGATCATGCCCCGGTGTGGAGCCGTTTCCAGTTCTAATGCTAAATCTGCCCCGGACTGGGTATCCTGCTGGCAACAGCTGGATGCCTGGCGGCATTAACGAGGCCAAGAACCAGGGGCGTAATCGCGTTATGACCAAAATGTAAGTTTCCTAGCCTTTCTACAGGCGGGGGGAGCCGCTATAAGGCTACTTAACCCTGCCGCTTGGCGAGTGCTTTGTTGATGGCAGTGACGATGTGTTGGCTTTTGAAGGGTTTGAGGATGTAGCCATCTGCACCGGTGCGTACTGCCTGTTGTACCGTGCTGGTGTCGCTGTTGGCGGTGACCATAATAACAATGATGTCTTTGCTGATGGTTTTGATGCTAGCCAAGGCATCGAGTCCGCTGACTTCTGGCATGGTGATATCCAGACACACCACGTCAGGCTTGTAGAGGTTGGTTTTGTCGATGGCTTCCTGGCCATTTTTTGCCTGTGCCACCACTTCATAACCCACATCAGTCAGCAGCTCCTTAAGCAGTTCGCGCATCATGGGTTCATCATCAACAATCAGGACGCGAAGTGGCTTGGTGTTTGACATGGTGTTGCCTCAGGAGACGGGTCTTGGTGCGAAGGTCAGAATGCTGTATTTTTACCATAACTGACGCTTAAAGACCAGTCGGACGGTGAGTTGGGAAGGGGCTTGCCTTCATGGATCATCCGTGCAGCGGTGATCCAGCCAGCATGACCCACCACCAGCCGAGGCTGCCCTGAATGAGTGTTTAGCCAGTTTTTGACCCGTGCAAACAGCTGTTGCAGGTTTTCTCCGCCACCGGGTGCAAAGTCGGCAAAGTGGTTACACCAGTGATCCATTTCTGCCCGGTCAATTTTATCCCAGGGCAGACCGTCCCAGTGTCCGAAGTTGAACTCGATTAACTCTGGATCAACATGCAGTGTCCAGCCTTGTTTTGCCAGAGTTTCACCGACCCGGCGTGAGCGTTGTAATGGACTGACATGAATGACACGCGGTAATTGCTGTGCTTTTGCAGTACGTTGAATGCGATCTGCCAATCTGCGAATACGGCGTGGATCAACCGGCAGATCGGTATGTCCAAGGCAGATACCCAGTGCATTGATGGGTTTGGGATGTCGCCAGATTGTCAGAGCCATAAAGCAGCCGCTCCCGTATAAAATGCCAGTTCAGTGAGCTGTTGGGTGGCCCCTAAGCCATCACCGGTAAAACCGCCGAGTTTTTGGTGCAGCAACCGAGCCATGTAGTAACAAGCCAGTAGCATCAGCCCAAACGGCAATAACCAGAAATACACTGGCCATTGCAGCAGCCAGAATCCCAACAAGAGAACGGGCAACAGCGTGAACAGGGCAAAAGTGGCCTGTTGACCACCAAGTTGCTGCGCCAGGGGTTTGGCTTTGGCGTGTTCAACTTCCCCGCCATAAACCATAAAATTCAGCAAAATGATGCTTAAAAAACGTGAAAATCCATGTGCCAGCAGTAGAGCAATCAACGCCCACAGCAGTGGCAGGCTAGCCAGTAATGCAATTTTTAACGCCAGAGCCAGCAGCAGTCCGAGGGTGCCATAGGTGCCCAAGCGGGAATCCTTCATGATTTCCAGCGAGCGTTCGCGGGTGAAACCACCACCCAGGCCATCACAGGTATCGGCCAGTCCATCTTCGTGGAATGCTCCGGTCAGGCGAATGCTGAAAGCGGTGCTGCCGATGGCGGCGACCCAAGGATTAAACAGCCAGAACAGCAGCGCAAAAACGCCGGCTGTCAGGCCGCCCACCACTAACCCGACTAGCGGAAAATAACGGGCACTCTGTTGCAGCCATTCTGGTTGATAGTGCGACAGGACTGGCACGGGCAGGCGGGTCAGAAACTGGGTTGCCACCAGCAACAAACGCAGTTCATGGCCGAGAAGCTGCAAGATTTTCATGCGTTTTGTCCGCTGACTCCGGCATCTGCAAAACTAGCCATTTCGTTCAGAAAAGCCAGCGCTGATTCCAGCAACGGGTAGGCCAGCGCAGCCCCAGTGCCTTCACCCAGACGCAGGTTTAAATCCAGCAACGGACGTGCACCCAGCAGTTTTAACAGCTGCTGATGCCCCGGCTCGACCGAGTTGTGGCTGAATACAGCAAAGTTTTTTACGCCCGGTTGCAGGTGTTCAGCAACCAGCAGGGCACTGCAGGCAATAAAACCATCCATCAGCAGGATGCGCCGTTCACTGGCGGCTTGCAGCAGTGCACCGGTCATCATGGCAATTTCCAGTCCGCCCAGTGTTGCCAGAATTTCCAGCGGGTTTTTGAGCTGGCGGTGTTTGTGCAGCACCTGGCTGAGCACCAGATGTTTATGCTCCAGCCCGGCATCATCCAAGCCGGTACCACGCCCGATACACTGATCCAACGGCAGTTTGCCGAGTTTGCTGAGCAGCAGGCTGGCTGCGGAGGTGTTGCCAATGCCCATTTCACCCACAATCAGCAGGTTACCCGGTGCTTCTCGCACCAGTGCCATGCCACAGATTACCGCTTGCAAGCATTCTTCGGCATTCATCGCGGCAGTGTGCAGGCTGTTGCGGGTGCCACGCATCACTTTTAACGCCAGCAGTTGTGGGTGAGGTTCAAGGTCTCCATCGACACCGGCATCCACCACTTTCAAATCCAGCCCATGCTGACGTGCAAACACATTAATAGCGGCACCACCAGAAAGAAAATTCAGCACCATCTGGCGGGTCACTTCTTTGGGAAAAGCTGAAATGCCTTCTGCTGTGAGGCCATGATCAGCGGCAAATACCCGAATCTGGGGTTTGATGATGTGTGGTGTAGTGGTGTTGAGGATCAAGCCGAGTTGCAGTGCCAGGGATTCCAGCTGACCCAGTGAACCAGCCGGTTTGGTTTTCTGGTCGATGCAGTCCTGCAGCTGTTGCTGCAGAGCTGGGTTGTGGCATTGCGGCAGGCTGGGCAATTCAAGTCGATGGCGAGCTGTAAACATGGTGTTGTCCGATTGTTGAGTGGGGAAAAAACAGGGTTTGACCGTCCACTTCTGTGGTGATCAGAGGTTGCTGGTAGAGTTTTTCCAGTGCTGGGCGCACCAGCATGGTGTTTTTTTCTCCCCAGCAGGCTTGGCCGTCTGGGTAAAGCAGAAAAATATGGCTGCAAAAACGGGCGGCCAGGTTTAGATCATGCAGCGCCATGATGGCACTTTTACCCTGCTGGACTTCGTTATGGATCAACTCCAGTACACTCATCTGATGATGCAGATCAAGATGGTTGGTGGGTTCATCCAGCAGCAGCAGTCTTGGGTTCTGGGTTAAAAGTGTAGCCAGTGCCAGACGCTGACGCTCACCACCGGACAGAGTCTGGATATTGCGGTTTTCCAGCTCCAGCAACCCCATGCGTTGTAATGCCTGGCGAGCCAGTTCAAGGTCAGCCGGACGTTCGTTCTGCCAGAGCTGCAGGTGCGGGTGTCGACCCATCAGGACGGTTTCTTGTACGGTGGCAGGAAACTCATCCTGCTGCTGCTGGAACAGCACCCCCAGTACTTTTGCCCGCTCTTGTGCGGTGTGGCTTTTTAAAGGCTGATTTTGCAGATAAATCTGCCCGCTGCGAGGCAGTTTTAATCCGGCCAGAGTTAATAACAAGGTGGTTTTGCCAGCCCCGTTGGGACCAAGAATCCCCCAGCATTCTCCACTTTGAATCGACCAGTCCAGTGGCCAGCCATCCTTACGACCGGGAATGTTGATTACCAGTTGTTCGGTGCTGAGCAATTGAGGGTTGAGCAGAGCAGCAGTCATGCGCTTTTATTCCGGTAGAGCAGCAGCAGAAAAACCGGCACACCCAGCAGAGCGGTGATCACACCCACGGGTAGTTGCTGGGGGGCGATGATGATCCGTGCCAGAGTATCTGCCAATACCAGCAGGCAACCACCAGCCAGCGCACTGGCAGGCAGCAGGATGCGTTGATCAAAACCGAAGATCATCCGCATCAGGTGCGGCACAATCAAGCCAACAAATCCGATACTGCCGGCCACCGTGACTGCAATGGCGGTGAGTAATGAGGCCAGTCCGTAAATCAGCCATTCCATGCGCTGTACCGAAACACCCAGTGCAGCGGCCTGCAAACTACCCCGAGCCAGCACATTCAGGGTGCGTCCCAGGGGCAACAGCAGCATCAGAATCAACACCAGTGCCAGCCAGGGTAATAATGGGCTGCGGGCGTGAGACATATCACCCATTAACCAGTAAAGCATTCCCGGTAACTCATGGGCGGGGCTGACGGCCAGTAAAAAACTGATCATGGCACCCCAGCCTGCTGCGATCACCACACCAGTTAAAAGCAGGCGAGTGGGTGTCCAGCTGCCGCTACCGTGCGCCAGACCAAACACCAGCAGGGTGGAAAACAGTGCGCCAACAAAAGCGGCGCTGGATACCCATAACAGGCTGAGTCCCGCCAGCATGGTGAGTAAAGCCGCCACTGCCGCACCACCGGACAAACCCAGCACATAAGGGTCTGCCAGCGGATTACGCAGCAATACCTGCATTAAGGCACCAGCCACGGCCAGCAGACCTCCAGTAGCAAAAGCCGCCAGCACACGCGGCAAGCGTAACTCTAGAATCAGCATCTGGTGCAGGGGTGAGCCTTGCCCTGACAGCACCCCCCAGATTTCTGTTGGAGCGACCTGCACACTGCCCAGCATCAAACCCAGCAGCAGGGATACCAGTGAGAAGACCAGCAGTAACAGCAGGTGAGGCAGTCTTTGGCTGATCATTGCTGCCACTTGTTATTCTGATTCGACATCAAACTGCACTATCTGCCGCTGTTCTTTGGAAAACTCCAACCCAATCAAATGAATAGGCTGGCCTGATGCGCGGTATTTATCTGCATAACCCTTGTCGATCAACTGCTGTAAGGCCTTGCCTTCTGGAACCTGCTCCACCACTTTAAATTCAAACAAAAATACTCGCCCAGCAAACTGCACCGTCATATCAATGCGGCCTTTGTTGGTAATGTCTTCCAGGCGAATATCCAACCCCAGCGCTGCAAAAAAGCTGTAAAACACGCTGGCATAGTAGCCTTCATAGTTAGCAATGGGGTTGCTGCGTTGCCAGTCGTAAGGAATGCTGGCAAACAGCGATTTAAGCAGCGGTTGCAAACCGGCCACATCACCTTTGGTCAACAGCCGGTACAGCTTGCCAGTAAACTGGTGCGGCAGTGATGGATTGCCCATCAGCATCTCTAACAAAACACCATTCAAGCTGGCTTGTACTTCCTTGTTGGGGTATTTCAGGGTGTATTCAGTCAGTGCACCCATACGAAAGCTTTCGCCAATGGTGAGGTAGCCGGTCTGAAACATCAGCGCTTCGGTGGGCATGTCGTCCACATCAAAGCGCGAGATCAGGGTTTCCATGGTGACCAGCTGAGACAGTTCTGGGGTGAAGGTTTGGCGTTTCTGTAACAGGTCGATCAGAAAGGTAGGAGTGCCGGTTTCAAACCAGAAGGCACGGAACTCGCGCTTCTGGAACAGCAGCAGCAAGTCAAAGGGATTATAAACCGACTCACCCAGCCAGTTATAGCCGTTGTACCACTCTCGCACCTGATTCCGATCCAGCCCTTCAAGTTCGGGTGCAAACACTTGATCTAAATCGGCATCGGTGTAACCGCAGATGGCGGAATAACGGGCATCCAGGGTGATGTCGTTCAGGTTGTTCAAACCAGAAAACAAGCTGACTTTGCTGAATTTGGATACGCCGGTGAGAAAGACAAAACGCAGCAGTGCATCTTGTCCTTTAATGACCGAGTAAAAGTTACGCAGCTCATCTCGGATCGCTCTGGCTTGATCGGAGTGGGTCAGATTGTCCAGTATAGGTTTATCGTACTCGTCAATCAGGATGACGACTTTTTGTCCAGTCTGCTGGTGGCATTGGCGGATTAATTCGATGAAACGTCCAACAATCGAGTCGGTTTTGTAGCTCAATCTGTTAGTTTTTGCCTCATCATCCAGAATCTCCAGAATACGATTTTGCAGTGCTGCAACAGAGTGAAGCACCCCCTCAGCAAAGCTGATGCGTATGACTGGATGTTTTTTTGACCAATCCCATTCTTCCTCTGCGGCCAATCCCTTAAAGAGTGGCTCGTTACCTTCAAAGAGCTCTTTTAAAGTATCCAGAAACAGGCTTTTACCAAAACGGCGCGGGCGGGAGAGAAAATAGTATTTGCCTTCCTGTGCCAGCTGGCAGGCAATGGCGGTTTTATCGACATAGTAATACCCTCCTTCGCGCATTTCACGGAAGGTCTGAATCCCGATGGGAAGTTTTTGTCGAAGTTTTTGCTGAGTTGCCATACTGTGCCTCGCAGAGTGATCCATGCCGCCTTTCATTTTGAGCCATCAGGCTCAACATCGCCAGCAATGGCCGTGTTAACTCTGAACTGCCTGTTGCAGCTCGGTCAGCTCGATCCCTTTCTCCTGCATGAGCTGAATTAGCTGCTGGATGTCTTCCTGGTGCTTTTGCTCCAAAGCGACTTTTGAATCCTCGATCAGTAATGCTAGATGATTCTTTGGCAGCGTTTTGAGTAGGCGAATACGCTTGGGGCCTTTTTCTTTCATTAAATCGGCCAGCACAAAAGGGGACGAAACCGAACCGACTGCCTCCTCGTCCAGGCTGGCTGCTTTTTTGTTTTCTACTGCTGCGTTGGCTTGCTCTATCACCGCTTGCTCTATCACCGCTTGTGCTGGAAGTCTTGGCTCAGGAGTTGCTTGCTCTGAATCCTGGTTGGGCCGCTGCTTGCTGATGTGCTGTTTAAGCTGTTCGTGATAATAGGCCGGCGTCGGCAACATAAAATCCAAGTGCTCCATCACCTGGTCCTTGCCTTTTTTTATTGCCGCCTTGGTAAAGTAGTCCGTGTCCTTTTTGTTTTTCATCGCTTTAGCGAACTCACTTTCAACAAAATCAGCGCGAAACTGTGCAATCTGGGCGGCATCGGGCGTTTCTTGCTCAAAAAACATGTTGTACTCCCTGTCTTTAATGCGATCAAAGTTCATTCGAATCGATTTAATAATCGTTTGTGCCATCCGCTGAATCTGCACCTCCTGGCCGGGTTCTTGCCCTGGCTGCAAGGTGCTCGGTGGACTTTCTATCACGTCAGTCGCAGTTCTGGTCTCCAACTCCTGCTGCTCAAGCCTGTGCAGCTCGGCTTTCACATCACCGATAAAATTCAACAGACTTTTATAATCGGAGGGTGTCGAACCAGTATGAAAAACTCGCTCAACGCCCTGTATCTTGACCTGTAAATGATTACTGCCCGTTTTTTCATACAAAAAAGGCCGATCACCCAGCAGCCGGGTTAAATCCTTAATCGCGTTTTTTTGATAGGTGCTGAACTTCTTTAAATGGTGTGGCATGGGATCGTCCTGATAGGTAAGGTGATGGAGGTTGGCGAGGCGCTGATGCGCGCTTTGATCGGTTCCATCTTTGGGATTTTGATCCAGTTTTCACCTGCACTTACGCTCGTACAGTGGTCAATAGACTGCTTGCCGTGCTTTCTTTTGAATTTTTGGTAACGAGCAGGCTGCTTGGGATCAAGGAAGTTGTTGAACGCCTTATCAAGATTGATGCAGGCTTGCTGCAATGCAATCGAGTCGAAATTCTCAAGCCAATGGTACTTGCGAGATTTCGATGAACTGTTATTCATACAAATCAATTTATCAGCATTCAGTGTGACCAGCAATACTAGACATCTGTCGATGCAGGGCAATTGGGCTTAATTCTGCTTGCAAAATACGTTGCTTTACTGTAGTAAAAAGGCACCTCAACTCTTCCGGTGCTCCCTCGTGTCTATCCCCCTATCAGAAAACACCACCAAAACCTCTATTTTTAAACACTTTTCCAGCATTAAAGACCCACGCGTCAATCGCCAGAAAAAACATCAATTTGAAGATAAGCAAATCAGTTTTTGTTAGTCAGCAGCAGGTTGCGGGGGGCTTCGGCCAGTGAACGGAAGGTGACCCGCACACCCTGCTCATCCACCCAGGCAGTGATCAGGCGTGCAGGCACCAGATCAAAATAGACATTGCGCACCTGCACCATGGACATGGATTCCAGTTGCAGTTCTTCATCCGGCATTTCTTCCAGACTGACATCTTGCGGCAACACCAGTGAGTGTTTAAAGCTCTCGGCTAGCACCCAGAAAGGAATCCCTGAATCTTTTGCTGCCAGCGCCAGCAGATGACTACCACTTTTGCTGATTAGTGAGCCATCCCGCAGCAGACTGTCTGCACCCACAATCACCTTGTCAGCTTGCACTACAAACTGTGCCATCTGAGCTTCGGTGATGAACTGGGTGGGTATACTGAGTTTGTTCAGCAATCTTGCCAATTTACGGCCTTCCATACCGGGTCTGGATTCGGTGATGATTGCCTGAATTTTAATACCAGTCTGAAAACAGGCATTAAACAAAGCCACCACATTGGAGCTGACACTGTGGGTCATGATGGTCATACCCGATGACAACTCTTGCAGACAGGCCTGGATGGCTTCTGACTGAGCTTGCTGCAGCTCTTCGATGATCTCTTCGGCATGGGCTGCAGCACACCCTCTGGCACGATCCAGCTGCTCCGGTAGTTCGGGCAGAGTGTTTTGCCAGTAGTTCAGCAGGTTAGCCACCACCACCCGGCTGGGTCGCGCCTGACTCAGCTGCTGCACCAGATCCTGCAGCTCCACCAGCAATCCGGCAGTATCTTCAACCACACAACATTCAGCGTAATCTATGATGTCTTCCAGGGCTTTATGTGCCAGCACGGAAGCTCCGCTGTTGAGGTCATCCTTGACGGCTCTGAGCCTTCTTGCTTTAAAATCAGCATTGTCTTTAGCGTAAATCAAACCGACATCCTCGTTATTTCCCTGTTGTATCCGCATCCCGCTGCTGACGTAACTCTCTGGCAGCTGTCAGCGATCGACTCGCCAGATGCTCCAGAATACTCCAGTCTTTACGCAGCACCAACTCTTTGGGCAACATCCAGCTGCCACCCAGCGCCACCACACCGGGCAAGGCAAACCACTGCGCCATACTGGATTCATCAATACCACCAGTTGGCACAAAGTCCAGCTCTGGCAAGGGTGCTCGTATGGCTCGCAGCCAGGAGGGTCCACCTAAAGCCATCGCAGGGAAGAGCTTGACCTGCCGATAACCCATCAGGCTGGCCTGCATGGCCTCACCCGGTGTTGCTACCCCCGGCAATAAACGTATCCCCATGGCTTTTGCCTGCTCACACAAAGCAGGGCACCAGCCGGGAGTCACTGCCAGGGTGATACCAATTTCTTGTAAGCGTTTTAACTGATCCGGGTGGCGCACACTCCCCGCTACCAAAGCCAGATCAGAAGACCTGAGGCGTTCGAGCACCGACCAGGCACCCTCTTCTCTCAAGGTGACTTCCAGCACACCATAACCAGCTTGCAGCAGAATATTGGCAAGTTGTTCTGCTGCATCGGGGACAACCGAAGCCCAGACCGGAATCAAGGGTTGTTCTGCCAGCAGTGATGCCCAGTCAAAAGGGGAGACATGAGACATGGCGAACTCCTTATACAGAGGGGTGATGGATTCAGTCCAGCTTCATGAACTGACTGACCTGCTGGTAAAAACCTTCTGCCTGCTCGGCATGTAACCAGTGTCCGGCATCCAGGCTTTGCAGTTGCAGTTGTGGGAAAGCCCGTTTGAATTCCGGCAGCATAAAGTCCTGAACGTAATCCGAACGACTGCCCTTAATAGCCAGTGTAGCACCTTCAAAAACCCGGTTTTCAGCCATGGCTGGTGGTGCATCAATAATGGCCTGATAGTCACGGGCAATTTCTTCAATGGCCACACGCAGGCACAAACCTGTTTCAGTTCGCACCAGATTGGTCAGCAGAAACAGGCGGGTCTGCACATCATCCACAAACTCGGCCAGTTGATGATCAGCCTCGCGGCGCTCATGCCAGGGCTCTTTGGCCTTCAGGGTTCTAAGCCCCTGAATAATCGCTGAGTGGGTATGCTCATAACCTACTGGAGCAATATCAGCAACAATGAGTTTTTCTACACGGGAGGGATAACGCAGGGCAAATTCCATCGCCAGTTTGCCACCCATGGAATGTCCAAGCAGACTGACCTTATCCAGGTCTTCGCTGTCCATCCAGTAGAGCAGGTCTTCAGCCTGAGCGGTGTAGTTCATGCCTTCACAGTGGAAACTGCGACCGTGATTACGCAGATCCAGGCTCCACACCGAAAAATCATCACTCCAGCGGCGTGCCAGTCCCCGCCAGTTATCCGCACTGCCAAACAAACCGTGCATCACCACCAGAGGCTGCCCCTGCCCATTGCGCTGATGTGCAAGAATACTCATGAAAGACTCCTCAAATCGGAAAAACTTTCAGGGATTATGCCAACAACCTAGGGGCAAAGGCTAATGAAAAAGCGGTTTTCACCACCAAAGCATCAGATTTGCTCGTGATTCCAGCGACCGCCCACTTTTAACAGGCGATGTTGTAAAAAGCCCCTGCAGCTGGACTGCAAGGGCCTTGTCCTACTGTACCGAGATAATATCTAACCTTAACTGACCAGACCCTGCCCTTTCATGGCCTGTTCAATCTCAACCAGGCTGGCTGGATCATCAATGGTGGATGGCACTTGATACTCTTTGCCATCCGCAATGCTGCGCAGGATTTTACGCAGGATTTTACCGGAGCGGGTTTTGGGCAGGCGATCCACGACCAGAGTCTGGCGGTAGCAGGCAATCGCACCAATTTCTTTGCGAACCATCGCAGCCAGTTCAGCTTCCAGTGTTGCCGCATCACCCGTCCAGCCATCTTTGGTGATGACCAGACCAACAGGCAACTGGCCTTTTAACTCATCTGCCACACCAATAACGGCACATTCGGCCACACTGGGGTGAGAGGCCACAATTTCTTCCATCTCACCAGTGGACAGACGGTGCCCGGCCACGTTGATCACGTCATCAGTACGACCCATGATGAACAGGTAACCCTCTTCATCAAACTTGCCACCATCACCGGTCAGGTAATAACCGGGATAAGCCGCCATGTAGGAGCTGTCATAACGCTTGTGGTCACCCCAGACAGTGGTCAGACATCCGGGTGGCATCGGCAACTTGATGCAAACACTGCCTTCTTCTTCCGCTGGTGCCTGGTTACCGTGGCTGTCCAGAATCTGCACATCAAAACCGGGGGTAGGGAAGGTAGCAGAGCCAGCCTTGGGTTGTGCTGGATCCAGACCCATCATATTGCCGGCAATGGCCCAGCCGGTTTCGGTTTGCCACCAATGGTCAATCACCGGTACCGGCAACATTTCGTTCAACCAGTGATAGGTGGGTGGATCTAAGCGCTCACCGGCCAGAAACAGGGTTTTCATGCTGCTGATATCGTAGTGTGCCAGCAGTTTTCCTTCTGGATCTTCTTTTTTGACGGCACGGAAAGCCGTCGGAGCTGTGAAGAACGCCTTGATTTTGTATTCATCAATTAAACGCCAGAAAGCACCGGCATCCGGGGTTTTCACCGGCTTGCCTTCATAAACAATGGTGGTACAACCGGCCAGCAGCGGGGCATAAACGATGTAAGAGTGACCCACAACCCAGCCTACATCGGAGGCGGCCATGAAGACTTCACCGGGATCCACGCCATAAACAGTTTTCATGCTGTATTTGAGTGCCACAGCATGACCACCGTTATCCCGCACTACACCCTTGGGTTTACCAGTGGTGCCGGAGGTATAAAGGATATACAGCGGGTCAGTGGCCTTAACCGGTACCGGATCAGCCGGTTCGGCATCTTTCATCAGGCTTTCCCACTCCACATCACGACCAGCAATCAGCTCACAGATCTGCTGTGGGCGCTGCAGGATCACACAATGGGACGGTTTGTGACTGGCCTGGCTGATGGCATCATCCAGCAGGCCTTTGTATGCAATCACCTTGCTGACTTCGATACCGCAAGAAGCCGATACAATCACCTTGGGTGTGGCATCATCAATACGCACCGCCAGTTCGTGCGGGGCAAAACCACCAAACACCACGGAATGTACAGCACCCAGACGGGCACAGGCATACATGGCAATCAGAGCTTCCGGCACCATGGGCATATAAATAACCACACGATCACCCTTCTCCACACCCAGCTTGCGCAGACCACCGGCAAATTTTGCCACCTGATCCCGCATCTGACGATAAGTCAGCTTTGATTTGGTGTTGGTCACGGGTGAGTCAAAAATCACCGCAGTCTGGTCAGCACGACCATTTTCAACGTGGTAGTCCAGTGCACAGTAACTGGTGTTTAACTCACCATCCACAAACCAACGCCAGGCGCCCTGCTCATCCTTACCCAGAATCTGGGTTGGTTTTTTATACCAGGGCAGTTGTTCCGCCTGCTCACGCCAGAAATCTTCCGGCTGGTTGATGGAACGCTCAAATTCAGCTTTATAGGTCATCGCAGCACGCCTCTGTGGGTCTTATTGTCCGGTCTTCACTTGATTTTTGTTACGAGTGTCGACACTTTTGCAAATTCTCAGTGCCAACTCTAAAGCAAGATGGGCATCTTGAAACTAATACAAAAGGCGCAAAGACTGCAAAACCTAATGCAGCAGCAGCTCCGCATAGCAACGCAATAAAGAATCAAAGCTACGGATTGCTGACAATTTACCCTGAATCAACACGCTGACCACTGCAATGAGGGGGAGAGCAAAAAAATCGGGAGGTGCCAACAAGCGCATAAAAAAAGGTAATATACGCAGAATGATAAAAAACTTGGATACTTCACTATCATGGCAACAGCACCCGAGCAAACCTCAACAGATCAGCTTTTGATTGAAGATCTACGCAAGAATGCCAAGCAGGCCACCAATCTGTTAAAAGCACTGGCCAATGAAAACCGCCTAATGATTCTCTGTTACCTGGATGGGCAGGAGTTATCGGTCAGTGAGCTGAACAGCCACCTGGATTTAAGTCAGTCTGCTCTCTCTCAGCATCTTTCCGTGTTACGGCGGGATAATCTGGTGAAAACCCGTCGCGAGTCACAAACCATCTTTTATTCGCTGAATGGTGAAGAAGCCAAAAACGTCATTCGCACCCTGCACAGCATGTACTGCGCGACCTGATCAGCGCCGGGTAAAACTGGTTTGCAACCTTGGCCATCAGGCCAGCAAACGCTTTTCCAGTGCCCGGCTGGTTTGACCGGCCAGTTTTTCAGCTAGGGGACTTGATTAAAACATACGTTTGAAATAAGCTTCAGTCATCCAATGCAAAACAAGAGGACAACGCCATGGCTGATATTAACGCAATTATCGAAGGCTTGAAGGACAGGTTCAATGCTGATGCCGCTGCAGGCATGGACGATGTTTTTCAGTTCAGCATCGAAGACAGTGACAACTACTATGTTGCCATCAAGGACGGTCAGTGTGAAATTGCCCAGGGTGATCACGATGATCCTTCCGTGACTCTGGTGATGAACAAAGAAACCTTAAAAGGTGTGCTGACCGGTGAAGAAGACGGCATGCAGGCTTTTATGTCCGGTAAGCTACGTGCAGAAGGTGACATGATGCTGGCCACCAAGCTAACCGCACTGTTCCCGGTTTAAGTTCGGGTTCAGCTACTGCACCACGATCTAGCATTCCAGTTGTTTTTGTTCCCTCTTCGGCAGCCCCTCTAGGCTGCCCTTTTTCTGTAAAAAATTAACACAGAGCAAGCTGACCTTCTGCATGGAATTGGACAAGTGCATTATTCCAAAGGATAATGACGGAGTACTTACACTTGTTAACGCATTGAAACAGGGGCTTCTGTTGATCCGCTACCTCACCCAAAAACTGCGTTCTCTGCGCAGCTTCATATTTCTGGCGGTGTTTTTCAGCTCCCTGATTGTTTTTATTGGTGTTTCCGGCATTTCATCCCTGCTGTATGAGAACCTGATGGCGGATCAGACTCAGCATCTTGCTGAACAACTGGCCGAACAACAACCCGAGCCAGCAATACAGCTGGATTTACCCAGCGTCACCAGTGAAGTACGGATTACCTACATCCTTACTTTTATCTTTTTTTCCTGTTTTTTTCTGCTGGCAGCAGTGGTTTTTTCCCACTTCGCCATCCGTCGCATTAACCAGTCGCTGGAGATGTTCAATAACCAGATCCGCCATATTCAGTCCAGCAGTGACTTAAAACGCTTTAATCCAGGTGAACTGAACTTTGTTTTTAACGAACTGAACCAGGCTTTTGCCAGTGTTAACAGCCTGGCCAGACAACTGGAAGCAGTACTGGTGGATAAAAGTGCGCTGGAGGTCAAGGCCGACCTTTTGAGCAAGCTGATCATCAATAACTCCGAGATGCACGACTGGAATGCCTATGTGAGGGAAGTGTTTGCTGATATCAGCCAGGTGCTGCCTTTTGATTATGTCACCGTGGTTTTTGCAGAAGAGCAGCAAGTGGAATTAAACACCTTCTGGCTGAAAGAGCCGGATCAGCAGACCGAAAAAAAGGCCATGGATTTGCTGGATAAACATCTGAAGCTGCATCAGTCCAAAGCCATGGAGAATCTACCACCCCGGCTGTGCCACTACCTGCTACCCGGCAGCTCGGTGACCGACATTCAACCGGATGATCAACACCTGGCGCAGTTACTGCTGCAAAAGCCCCAGGTCGGCGGCATTCTGGGGTTGTTCATTCATTCAACGGTGATGGATGACCCCAATCTACGACCGTGCATGGACAGCATCCTGATCGTATTACTGAACCTGCTGGGCGCCTCTCGTGCCATCAGCGGTTACACCCAGCAGCTGGTGCAGGCCATCAGCCAGTCGGATCAGGAAAACGCCATGGCCGCTGATATTCTTTATGGGCACATGCTGGTAAAAAATGCCGATCGGCTGCCCGGTATTAATCATCAGATACGCTCCTCCAACCGTTTTAGTGGTGACATTGTACTGATCAAGCGTTCACCCTCCGGCAGCATCTTTATACTGCTGGCTGATGCCACCGGGCATGGTCTGTCTGCCACCATCACTATCATGCCTGTGATCACAGTATTTGAAGCCATGGTACAAAAAGGGCATCAGCTGCCTTTTATTCTCAGTGAGATGAATAAACGCCTGTTAAAAGACCTGCCGGATGACCGTTTTGTTGCCGCCATCCTGATCGAAGTTGATCCGATCCGCGGCGAAATCAGTATCTGGAATGGCGCCATGCCACCGGCACTCTGGATCAATAATAAGGGTAAAGTCACCCATGAATCCCGCTCCAGAAACATGGCACTGGGTATTCTGGATGAAGCTCTGTTTGATGGCACACCGGAACGTCACCCACTACCGGAATCTGGTTACCTGCTAAGCTGCAGTGATGGCCTGCTGGAACAGACCGACAGCAAAGGACACCTGTTTGGTATGGAGCAAGTGCTGAGGTATTTATCTGAATTGACAGCACAAGAGTGTATACCGGAGCTGATTCGTCGTGTGGAGTCTCACGCCGGACAGCCTGATCCTGACGATGATGCATCACTGTGCCAGATAGACTTTACCCAGCTTGAACGCCACGCAAATCAGGAAACACCTCTGGAGCTCCTGCGTAAAGGGCTGACTTCACCCTTTGAGTGGCAAATGAAAATCTACGGAGAGCAGCTGACTCGACAAGCCCTACCTACCCTCTGCCATGAGTTTATGCAAACTCTGGGACTGGACATGCAGTTACGCCGCCGGGTATTTGCCATCACCCATGAACTCACACAAAAGATGCTGGATCTGAACCTGTTAAAACTGCCGGTTGATCCGCTGCAAATGCCAACCACCAATCATCGCCTGAGTGATTATTATCAGATGAAACGCCAGGCGCTGGAGCAGCTCAACAAGGATATGTACCTGCAATTAAGCCTGCGTGCCATCATGCAGGAACCTGCACCCTACCTGGTGATTGAAGTCAGTGATAATGCTACAGGTGTCAGTCGACTGACCGAACAGGATAACCTTCGCGCCCTGATCACCCTGTCTGATCAACTGGAGTGCCTGCAGCAAGGTCATCATATAAGAGTTCGACTGGGCTGAGTTGAACCTCAGAACAGATCCACCTCGCCCACTTCCGGCTTGTGTTCCACCTGCTTGAGATAACCCTTTTCCCGCTCAATCAGCGTGCTGTTATGCAGGCTGTTGATCTTTTTCAGCATCACCCGACCACTATTGGGAAAAAAATGCACCTTGCGCGGATAGGTGTTTAACACATCCTTAGCCACCACCGGAATCCCCTCGTTATGCAGATGCTTTAAAACAAACTGCACATTGCGCTCACCCACATTGGCAAAGGTAAAGTCCTTGATGACCTGGCCACCACCAAATACCTTGGCTTCCAGGCGACGGCGCTGAGCACCCAGTTTTAACAGATGGTTAACCAGCAGCTCCATGGCATAGGTACCATAACGAGCGGACTCCGTCAGCAGAGATGATTCCCCGGAGCGATCATGCGGCAGCAAGAAATGATTCAAACCACCCACACCGGAATAATTATCACGCAGGCATACCGAAACACAGGAACCCAGCACCGTAACAATCATTTCTTCGGTATCCGTGGCGTAATACTCACCCGGCAGCACCTTCACTGCCGGTGTATCAAAATGCCGGTCATAATAATGGGATAACGAAAAGTGCTTATCAATTTCAATAGACTTCATATCCCTACTCCAGAGTCACCAGAGCCAAACGACCACCATCCTGAAACTCCAGTGAAGTTGACAGGCGTTTGACCAGCAGCAAGCCTCGACCAGACAGCTCTGATGCTGGCTGGGTGAGTACACGATCCGCATCAAAACCCGTACCAGTCTGCTGAATCTGTATGGTCAGGCAAGGTATATTCTGTTCATTGGGCTGCCATGCCAGACTGATACTCAACACATCATCAGCAGTCAGGTTTCTCATGCCCTGCTCACGCTGTATGTAATATTCTGCAAAACCGTCAGTGACCGTTTTTAAGCTGGATGACAGCCCCAGAATACCGTGATCAATGGCGTTATTGCTCAACTCACTGATCACAGTGAACACCCGCTGACAAAATGGCTGGGGCAAACCCATGTTCTGCAGCAACTCATTACACTGGGATGCCACATCCTGCTCTCCAATTTGTCGTCCTTTTAATATCAGCTCCCAGCGGAAAGGATCAATATCCCTCAGCCTTCGGGCGGACTCACTGGTTTGCTGTTGATTCAGAAAAACACTCAACTCACCAAAATGCAGGTAATAAAGTGACACATCATCATCAAAATGTGGCAGACCGGAATACTCCTTCAGTGCAGCAGTCAGGCTGCTCATCAGTGAATGGCGCGAACTCTCTTGCAACAACTGCACCAGTCGCTCAGCTCCAAAACTTTCACCAGCCGCGTTCACCTGATCAATCAAGCCATCACTACAGCCAAAAATCCCACCATCATCGGGCAGCGGAAAACGGGTTACACCAGAATTAAAACTGGCATTATCCAGAATACCCAATGCCATGTGGGTAGACTTAAAAGACCGCACCACCTGACCTGTGGCATCCAGCAGGTAAATAGGTGGCATACCACCATTCCAGATATTCACCTGTTCATGCAGCAGATCCACCTCCACCAGTGAGGCTGCCACAAAACGATCCGGAGGGAGTTTAAAATTAAGCTTGCGGTTCATCTCCCGCACAATCATCGGCAGCGCATAACCCTTGGCTACCATGCTGTGAAAAATATCCGTCACCGGTAAAAGAGTCACTGTTGCTGACAAACCATGCCCCATGGCATCCACATGCAGCACAAAAATACTGCCGGAAGGGGAATAACGTGCCAGCGTCAAATCACCACAAAAATCAGAGTTGGAATTAAGATAACGATTAAAGCCACGGATACTGTCAGTGATCTGATCCAGCAAATTATTGTAAAAAATATAGGAAGCCATCTCGGCTTCACTGCGTGCAGCATCCACATGCTGTGCCAGATCGCGATTTTGCTGCTGCAACAGATGGCTCAATTCCACCCGTTTAAGAAAAGCCCGGACTTTCAGACTCAAGGACAGGCTGCTGACTGGTTTGGGCAGAAAATCCTCCACCCCCAGATCAAACAAAAACTGCAAGGTGATTTCATCCACCTCCTGACCCAACAGAATCACCGGCAGCGACCAGCCAGCTTCCAGATGAGTGACTAGATCCAGATCAAAAATCAGCAGATCAAAAGGCTGCGCTGCAAGCCGTTCATCAACTTGCAGCGGATCATCACACAGCTCAACCTCCAGCCAATCGCTGTTGAGAGCAGCTGCCAGTGAACGGCCCTCCTGAAGATCAGTAACCAGCAGCAGCCGACAGGTTTGCAGCCCACGCGCGGCTGGCATCATCTGATCTCTATGATTTTGTTGATATTGGCAACGTTAAGAATATCCTGTGCCACACCGGAGGCATTGGTGATTTGAACTTTTTTGTTCACAGAAGCCGACTTTTTATGTAGATAAACCACCATACCCAACGCAGCACTATCCAGATAGTCAACCTGAGAAAAGTCCAGCTGAATCAGGCTGACCTGTGCATTTTTAAGCGCCATCTCGGTGTCTTCATTAAATTTTTTGTGGCAGGAAAAATCAAAACGCTCAGGGATGCGAATGGTTGAAACATTAGACATAATAAAACTCCTTTAGATGGCTGAATCAGAACAGGTCGATATCGCCACTGTCCATTGAGTTACTGGAAACCGGGTTGGATTTACGTTCTGAACGAGCAGTTCTGAACTCCTCCACCCGATGACGCAAGGCTTCATGGAAGGTGTGTGGGTCATCAGCACCCGCTTTTAATGCTTCCACCAGCAGCAACAGGTGTTTCTGTTCCGATGCCGTATGCTGGATGGTCTGGCTGCTCATATCCTCAAACTGCATGGCACGCATGGCATCAAACAAGGCAGTAGAAAGATCGTCCGAGAGCACCTCCAGCTGCTGGGTTACCAACTGATCACTGGCCGACTTTTCCATCAGCAACTCAATGGCACCTTCCACTTCTTTTTTAGCTCGCAGGATAAAACTCATATCCTGCGAGGCAATTTTACTGACATCGGTCACCAGACGCTCAATGCGTTTGTTCATACCATGAAGGTTACGCTGTATGGTACGACTGAACTCCGCTGAGCGTGATGACAATGCCCGTACTTCATCCGCCACCACCGCAAAACCTCGTCCATGATCACCGGCACGAGCCGCTTCAATGGCCGCATTCAAAGCCAGCAAGTTGGTCTGATCGGCAATATTGTCGATGTCTTTTAACGCACCCATCAGCTCTGGCATGCCTTCTGAAAGCTCAGAAACCCGCTCCAACATTTCCATCAAATCAGCACTGGTCTGCACTGAGGTTTCAACAAAGTTGTTCAGGGTTTTTAAGGTATCTTCAGCAAAACTGCTCATGTGTTTATGTGAGTCTGATGACTGATCCAATTGATCACTGTAAAGCAGTGAGCGCACCAGATCCTGCTGTTGATCCAGGTCGGCCTTCAGGCGATTAAAAGCGACCGCCAAGGTTCCCAGTGCATCGTTCTGCATATTTTTTAATGAATCCAGATCCTTTAAGGACTCACTGACTACATCAGAAATGCTTTCACCCACCTGAAGGTAGTCCTGCTGCAGATCCACTTCTGAGATACCTTCCACATAAATATCCGGAGTGTTCTTGCCGCCGCCAGTCGATTGTGCACCAGAGCGCAGCACGCCAGCCAACCCCAGTGCAAAACCGAACACTGCTGCCAGTAAACCGGTCAGCCAGGGTGGAATAAAACCGCTGATCAATACACTGGCCAGCATCAATACTGCCAGGGCAATCCAGGTAAAATAGTTATTCATCGATTCGTTTTTCCTTACACACGATTAATCCTCTGACCCAGATGTTCGATGACACGTGAAGGTAACTGCGTCAAGGGCAGTACTTCATCCACTCCACCCACAGCAATAGCTTCTTTTGGCATCCCGAATACCACACAACTGGCTTCATCCTGTGCCAGAGTATAGGCACCGGCACGTTTCATTTCTAATAAACCAGCAGCACCATCCTTGCCCATACCGGTCAGGATGACACCCACAGCATTGGCACCTGCGACCCTGGCTGCAGAATAAAACAGCACATCCACCGATGGCCGATGGCGGTTAACCGGTTCACCTTCATGCAGAAAAGTCATGTAGTTGGCACCACTGCGAGTCACTTCCAAATGCAGGTTGCCGGGTGCGATATACACATGACCAGGCAATATCCGCTGGTTGTGCACGGCTTCAGAAACGCGCAAAGTACAAAGCTTATCCAGCCGCTCAGCAAAGGTGCGGGTGAAGTTCTCTGGCATGTGCTGGGTAATCAGAATCGCGGGCATGTCTGCCGGTAAATCAATCAGAAAATCCTTGATTGCCTCTGTGCCACCGGTGGATGCACCGACAAAAATAATTTTTTCGGTTGTGCTGTAACTGGTTCTTTTACGGGATGCAGCCACCGCCTGTGCACGCAGCTGAGCCTGATCACTGGCTTTATGGCCAGCTCGACTGGCAACCCTGGCCTGGGAGCAGGCGCGGATTTTTTCAGCTATCAGCTCTGCATAACCCTGCAGTCCACTGGCAATATCCACCTTGGGTTTAGCAATATAATCCACTGCTCCCAGCTCCAACGCCCGCAGGGTGACTTCAGATCCTTTATCCGTCAGAGATGAAACCATCAACACTGGCATCGGACGCAGCCGCATTAGCCGCTCCAGAAAGTCCAAGCCATCCATACGTGGCATTTCAACGTCCAGTGTTAATACATCCGGGTTATGCAGCTTGATCAACTCACGCGCCACCAATGGATCTGGTGCAGTGGCAACCACCTGCATATCACTCTCGGCATTGATGATTTCAGTCAGCAAACGACGAATCAGCGCTGAATCATCCACTACCAGCACACTTATCTTGTTTGATTTCATCAGCCAAATAACTCTATGTTGCCCGCAACCTCAATATTCAGAAGCTTTTCAAAGTAGCGGGCTTCCCGATCAAAAATGGTGGTGTTGTTGAGACGTTTCAGTTTTTTGACCAGCACCCGTCCGGTTGCCGGAAAAAAATAAACCTTCTGCGGCCAGTCACCCAGCAAACTCTGACTGATCACTGGAATCTTTTCAGCTTCCAGATAACTCAGCAGAAAAGCCGCATTACGCTCACCGATCAGGTAACTGTCCGGTGCAGCCAGTACATTACCACCACCAAAAACCTTGGCTTCCAGCTGATCCTTGATGGCACCCAGCTTTAACAACTGGTTAATCAGCATTTCCAGTGCATGGCTGCCATAACGTATGGAACTGTCAATCAGCTCTGTTTCGTCCAGACCAAAAGGCAGCATAAAATGACTGATGCCACCGATACCCTGTACCTTGTCATGAATACAGGCTGCAACACAACTACCTAACACAGTAACAATTAACTTATCCTGCCGAGTCACGTAATACTCACCCGGCAGGATTTTTACAGCTTCAATTTCAAAGTAGGAATCAAAGTAGGTGTTGGCACCCCATGCCTCGGCATGGGTCTCCTCACCATCCTGAAATCCTTCAGTCTCCACAAATCAACTCTTTTTGTTAGGCGTGTTGTGCACCGGAGCAAAAACGGTTTTGCCTCTAAGCCGGAACAGATCAGCAGCATGCTGAAAACTTTCTGAGTGACCGGCATAGAGCAATCCTTCTTCTGTCAGCAAGGGATGAAACCGCGCCAGCACCTTGTACTGTGTTGGTTTATCAAAATAAATCATCACATTACGACAGAAAATGGCATCAAAAGGCCCTTTTACCGGCCAGTTGGGTGCCAGCAGATTCAAGGAATTAAAGTGGATCAGATCCTGAACCTGAGGCCGGATTTTCACCATACCGGCATGGCTGCCCTTGCCTTTGACAAAAAAATTGCTGACACGCTCTGAGTCCATTTTGCTGATGCGATCGGAAGCATAAACCCCACGGCGGCCTTGCTGCAGCACGTTGGTATCCACATCCGTTGCCAGAATCCGCACCGGCGGTGTCCAACTGCCGAAAGTTTCAATGGCAGTCATTGCCAGTGAGTAGGCCTCTTCACCGGTGGAGCAGGCACTGGACCAGATTTTGATCGGACCTGAGCGTCTGTCAGCCAGGTTTAATAATTGTTCGGACAACAACTCAAAGTGATGCGCTTCACGAAAGAAAGACGTCAGATTGGTGGTCAGAGCGTTGATAAAATCCTGAGCCTCATCGGCATTTTCTTTCAGATGCAGCAGATAATCCTGAAAGGTGTCCAGACCCAGGGTACGCAACCGGCGCGCGATACGGCTGTACACCATATCGCGCTTTTTAGGGCTTAGGAAAATACCGGCACGCTCATGAGCCAGATCACGAATCTTCTGAAAATCCCTGTCCGTAAAATCAAATTCGCGCTCTTTCACACTCACGGATTAAAACTCCTCCCACTCATCATCACTCTGACGTTTGGGTGCAGGTAAGGGAGCAGTACGTTTGGCAGCTGGGGCAGCGGAACTACGCGCTGGCTGAGCTGAACGTGCTGCCGGTTTACTGGCTGAACGGGCAGCAGGTTTACTGGCTGGACGGGCGGCAGGTTTGCTGGCAGCAGCCAGTCGTGGTGGCTTTGCCACTTTTCTGGCTGCAGCTCCACCCACTTCATCCACACGGAAGATGGATACTGAATCACTCAAGCCTTGTGCCTGCTCCTGCATGGCCTCAGCCGCTGCGGCTGCTTCTTCCACCAGGGCCGCGTTCTGTTGGGTGACATCATCCATCTGAACTACAGCCTGGTTGACCTGCTCAATACCCTGGCTCTGTTCATCCGAGGCTGCAGAAATTTCACCCATGATGTCAGTGACACGTTTGACTGAGTTCACAATTTCTTCAATGGTTGCGCCGGTTTCACGCACCAGCTTGGTGCCCATATCCACGGTATCCACCGAGTCAGTGATCAGCTCTTTGATCTCTTTGGCAGCAGCAGCTGAGCGCTGCGCCAGTGAACGAACCTCTCCGGCCACCACGGCAAATCCGCGTCCCTGCTCACCGGCACGAGCGGCTTCCACCGCAGCGTTTAATGCCAGAATATTGGTCTGGAAGGCAATACCATCAATCAGCGTGGTGATATCGGCAATCTTGTTGGAGCTCTCACTGATCTGCTCCATGGTCGCCACCACCTGACGCGATTTTTCACCACCGGTCGAGGCTGTTTCACTGGCACTCTGCGCCAGTTGGTTGGCCTGACGGGCATTATCCGCGTTCTGTTTAACAGTGGAGGTCAATTCTTCCAGGCTGGATGCCGTCTCTTCCAGGCTGGAGGCCTGTTCCTCAGTACGCTGGGAAAGGTCGGTATTACCGGCAGCAATTTCCTGGGATGCGGTAGTAATCGCATCCACAGAGGCTTTAATGTCAGTGACCAGTTCACGCAGCTTGGTCTGCATCGCCTGCAAGGCCACCATCACCTTGCCAATTTCATCATCGTTGTCAATAACAATCTTGTTATTCAGGTTGCCGGCTGAAATCTCATCAAAATAGCCCACCGCACGGTTCAGTGGATTCACGATGGCACGGATCAGCAACCAACCCACCAGACTGGCCAACAAGACACCCAGAATGATAACTACAATGGCAATCATACGGGTGCGCTCATAAGCTGCCTCCGCTACAGCAAACTCCTGGGCACCCAGTTCCAACTGCAGATCCAATAGTTCACTGGCCACAGCAAAAGCACGGTTAAATGCGGGAATCACAACACGGATCATGTGCATGTTGCCATCCATATACTGACCCGCCTCGTACAAATCCACTGCAGGTAACAAACCCTGCTGTACAAACTCTACCCTCAGACGAGTAAAATCTGCAGCCAGACGTGCTTCATGATCAGTCTGGTTCGTTTGCATATACTCATCCCAGAGCTCCGTGATTCTTTTGATATTGGCTCGAACCTGATCGGTATGCAGCTGAATGGAGTGGTCATGCAGTACATGTTCATCCAGGCGCAGATCATGCATCCCAGCCAAGTTCAGCTGGATGATATTGGCCTGCATCAGGTATTCAATATCAGCAATCTCTTGTGAAGGGATCAGGCGATCATAATAGGCCGACTCCAGACGCCGGTTGCCATCTGCCATACCATTCACACCCAAGACACCAATAATGATCAGCAGCAGAGATAAAAAACCAATGACAAAGATCAGCTTGGCCTTGACGCTTATTTTATTGAACATGTGTGACTCCTCCAATCAGTGAGCTAAAGCAACGGCATCAATCAGACCCATTTCATTACTGGTCATCAGCTTTTCGATATCCACCACAATGGCCATGCGGTCTTCTATGCTAGCCAGCCCCTGGATGTACTGGGTATCCATGGCGGCACCAAACTCCGGTGCAGTGCGGATTTCGTCCGGACTCAACGCCACCACATCGGATACACTATCCACCACCATACCCACTACACGCTCACCCAGATTCAGGATGATCATGACTGTAAACTGATCATAAACGGCTTCACCGACATTAAATTTAAGGCGCATATCCACTACAGGTACAATCACACCACGCATGTTGATTACCCCTTTAATGTAACTGGGGGTGTTGGCAATACGGGTGACAGCATCATAACCACGGATTTCCTGAACTTTCAGAATATCAATGGCATACTCCTCTTCACCCAGCGTAAAGGTCAGAAACTCCTGATGCCCTGCAATAGCCAGCGCATGTTCTGCTGCCGCTTCACTCATGGGTATTACCTCCGGATATAAACTGCTGTTCTTCAACAGTATTCATTTTGGCAATCTGTTCAATATCTATAATCAGTGCAACCCGACCATCACCCATGATTGTAGCACCGGAAACCCCCGGCACTTTGCGGTAGTGGGCTTCCAGACTCTTGATCACCACCTGGTTCTGGGCAATCAACTCATCTACAAACAGTGCCAGTTTGCCTTCGGCACTTTCCACCACCACCAGGATGCCTTCTTCAGGCCGCTTGATACGTGGCTCCAGACCAAACACCTTGTAGAGCGGCAGTAGCGGCAGGTATTCACCGCGAATATGCACCACACGCCCCTTGCCTGAAACCGTTTTTAACTGAGATGTTTCCGGTTGCATGGATTCAATGATCCGCGTCAAAGGAAGGATGAATACTTCATCACCAATCCGCAGCGACATACCATCCAGAATCGCCAGAGTCAGCGGCAGGCGCAAACCGATCCGAGTGCCCTGACCCTGTACCGAATCAATTTCTATCTGTCCTTTCATCTCGGTGATATTACGCATCACCACATCCATACCCACACCACGCCCGGAAACATCAGTCACTTCCTTGGCAGTGGAAAAGCCGGCTGCAAAAATCAGTTGCCAGACTTCTTTATCAGTCGGATTATCACTTAAGGGAATGTTCTTTTCCTGAGCCTTGGCAATCAGCTTATCACGGCTGAGACCGGCACCATCATCCACCACTTCGACCAGAATACTGCCACCTTGATGGCTGGCACTCAGGGTAATGGTGCCCTGCTCGGATTTACCCGCAGCCAGACGCTGCTCAGGGGTTTCGATGCCGTGATCAATGGAGTTACGCACCAGATGGGTCAACGGATCAGCCAGCTTTTCGATCAATCCCTTGTCCAGTTCGGTGTCTTCACCCACTAGTTTTAGAGCCACTTTTTTATGCATTTTGCCAGACAGGTCACGCACCACGCGTGGAAAACGGCCAAAAACAAAGTTGATCGGCAGCATACGGATGGACATTACCGCTTCTTGCAGATCACGGGAGTTACGCTCCAGATTCGCCAAGCCATCATGAATGGCTTCGTATTCCATCGGGTCGAGTGCGGAAACCGACTGTGCCAGCATGGAGCGGGTAATCACCAACTCACCCACCAGGTTGATCAGTTGATCCACCTTCTCCACCCCAACACGGATGGAGGTTTCAGCTGGAGCTGCCTTGGACGGTGCAGCAGAGGTTTTACCAACCGGTGCGGAAGTTTCAGCAGGTTTGGCACTCGATTCAGGTTCCGTTACTGCTGCTGGGGCTGGAGCCATAGGTAATTCTTTTTCATCCACAAAAAAGCCAAAGCCCTGTTCACTTTCTTGTTGTGCCTGATGCTGCTTCTGCTGAGCAGGCAGTTCACTTTCATCAATAAAAAAGCCAAAACCATCCGCCGCTTCGTGGCTGGATTGAAGTTCCTTCTCATCCACAAAAAAGCCGTAACCCAGATCATCATCTTTTGATGAAGCAGCAGCCTGTTCAAGTGTGCAGGTCACTTCTTCCGGCTGGCAGACAAAAGAAAAAATCTCATTCAGCTGTTCTTTTGTAACTTCTGCATGCAGACGCCAGTCGACCTTGCCCTGATCACCCAGGTTAAGCACTTCCACAGCACCCAGTGCTTTAAGGTCTTCAGTGATGGCATCCAGCGAGGCACCTTCGGCAAAAATATTGCGTACCGGGTGCAGCTGAATCAACCAGGAGCCAGTCGATGCAGCTGATTCACTGACAGCAGCTGCCATTACAGCGGCTGGTGTATCAGTATCCTCGGCCAGACGCACCAGCTCAGCACGAATACGGCTGATTCTTTGCTGATCCACTTCACCACCATTCTGATGAGTATCCAGCATGGTGCCCAGCAGATCACAACACTGCAGGAATGCCTCAATCATGGCATCAATCAGTTGTAACTCTTCTTTGCGCAGTCGATCCAGCAAGGTTTCCAGTGCGTGGGTCAGTTCGGCAATATCGGTGAAACCGAAAGTACCCGCCCCCCCCTTGATGGAGTGGGCAGCACGGAAAATGGCATTCAGGTCATCCAGGCTGGGGGCGTCCAGATCAAGAGCCAGAAGTAGTCTTTCCATGGTTGCCAGGTGTTCATAGGCCTCATCAATAAAAACCTGATGGAACTGGCTGAGATCTACACTCATGTTCAAAGCCTCTCGACAGCTGAATTTAAATCCGGATTAACCAATGACTTTTTTTACCACATCAATCAGCTTCTGCGGATCAAAGGGTTTAACCAGCCAACCGGTGGCACCGGCTGCCTTGCCTTGCTGTTTCATGCTGTCACCGGCTTCTGTGGTCAATACCAGAATGGGTGTACGAGCATAAGCAGGCAGGGCACGCAGGCTTTTGATCAGAGTCAAACCATCCATATTCGGCATGTTCTGATCAGTCAGCACCAGATCAAAACGACCGGCTTTGGCTTTATCCAGTCCCTGCTTGCCATCATTGGCTTCAACCACGGTGTAACCGGCACCCTTCAGGGTAAAAGAAACCATCTGACGTATGGATGCAGAGTCATCCACTGTTAAAATTGTTTTTGCCATAACCAGTTGTTCTCCAGACCTATATTAAACAAAATTATCAAGAGCAAAGCCAACCTACCCAAGTATCAATGCCTTTTCAGCTCAAATCCCTAGGCTGTCAGCAGCAGTACCGGGGGCAAACGCTGCATCAAAACTCTTCCCACTCATCGTCTGATTGGCGTTTGGGTGGCGGTGCCAGCTTACGTGCCGGAGCTGCCGGGTGCGCCTGGCTTGATTTCTGTGTTGGTGTAGCCGCTTTTCTGGCCGCTGGCTGAGCTGTTTTTGTGACCGCTTTTGCCGGTGCTTTTTTAGTCTCCAGATCACTGCTGATTCGGAAGACCGATACCGCTTCGCTGAGCGCCTGAGACTGTTCTTCCAGCGACTCTGCAGCAGCAGCGGCTTCTTCCACCAATGCCGCATTTTGCTGGGTCACATCATCCATCTGGATCACAGCCTGATTAACCTGCTCAATACCCTGGCTTTGTTCATCCGAAGCAGCAGAAATTTCACCCATCAGATCAGTGACCCGTTTAACGGAGCTGACAATCTGTTCAATGGTTTCTCCGGTTTCACGCACCAGCGTACTGCCCTGACGCACGGTGTCCACGGATTCACCAATCAATTCCTTGATCTCCTTCGCAGCGGTTGCAGAACGCTGCGCCAGCACTCGTACTTCACTGGCAACTACAGCAAAACCCCTTCCTTGCTCACCGGCACGAGCCGCCTCCACCGCCGCATTCAAAGCCAGGATGTTGGTCTGAAAAGCAATACTGTCGATCATGGTGGTGATATCTGCAATCTTGCTGGAGCTTTCACTGATCTGCTCCATGGTTGTCACCACCAGACGGGCACGATCACCACCCTCAGCAGCAACCTTGCTGGCATCCTGAGACAACTGGTTGGCCTGACGAGCGTTATCGGCATTCTGGCGCACAGTGGAGGTTAACTCTTCCAGGCTGGAGGCGGTTTCTTCCAGGCTGGACGCCTGCTCTTCAGTACGCTGGGACAGATCCGAGTTACCGGCAGCAATTTCCTGTGCGGCGGTATTGATTGAACCCACGGACTGCTTGATATCTCCCACCAGGTCTTCAATCTTGGTCACAAACACGTTGAAGTGGGAGGTCAGCTCGGTCATCTCATCCTTGCCTTCCGTGCTCAGGCGTACGGTTAAATCACCATCACCGGAGCTGATGTCTTTCATGGCATCTGCGGTTTCCTTGATCGGGCGAATAATGGAGCGGCCGATGAGCATGGCTACCAGCAGCATGGCCACCAAGATCGCCAGGGCAATCAAAACCAGCGCCACCAGGCTTTCCATAAAAACCTGATCCAGATCATCGACATACACACCGGTGGCAATAATCCAATCCCACTCGGGATTCAGTCGAGCATAAGAAAGCTTCTGTACCTGCTCCTCACTGCCAGGACGGTTCCAGAAATAAGGCACAATGGTGGAACCTTCACGCACAGCCCCTTCAATCATGTCTCGCACCAGGCGCACACCATTTACATCCTGCAGGTGCATCATGTTGTTGCCACGCAGTGCCTCACTGGGATGCGCCAGCGTCAAACCATCACGGGCAAAAATGAAAAAATAGTCCTTGTCCGGGCCGTAAATCATAGAGCTAACCCTGGCAGCAGCTTGTTCTTTGGCCTCGACCTCATTCATTTCACCGGCTGCCACCATGGCTTGGTACCCTTTTATCAGCCCCTCCGCAGAGTCCACCTGGTTTTGAATTTCCTGTAGCGTCATGGCTTCCATATCTGCATATTGCCGATTCAAGGCAACCAACAGAATCGCCAGCATTCCTGCCACTGCCAGAAAATTGATAATCCAGATGCGCTGATTGATTTTCAGATTACGTAGTAGCATTGATCCATACGTCCATAAGGTTGAAAGTAAAAAGAGAAAGTCGACCTAGTGAGTCCTTTTATCACGTTTATACCATGAAATATCCATGCCATATAGGGTTAAGATACACATTCATGGGAAAATCCAAGTGAGATCCATCTGCACCAACAAAACAAATAAGTTAAAATGCCACTTTATTGCTTTGATATTGCGAAAAAATGACTGAATACCTTTTATTGTTGCTCAGCACCATCCTGGTCAATAACTTTGTGCTGGTACAGTTTCTCGGACTCTGCCCCTTCATGGGGGTATCCAACAAGCTGGACTCCGCCCTGGGTATGGCACTGGCAACCACCTTTGTACTCACCCTCTCCTCCGCACTCAGCCATCTGGTTTATCACGGCCTGCTGGTGCCGATGGAGGTTGAATACCTGCGCACCATCAGCTTTATCATCATGATTGCCGCCGTGGTGCAGTTCACCGAGATGGTGGTACACAAAACCTCCCCTTTACTCTATCAGGTACTGGGGATTTTTCTGCCGCTGATCACCACCAACTGCGCGGTTTTAGGTGTGGCGTTGTTATCCATCAACCATGATCAATCCTTTGTTGAGGCCATCCTTTACGGGTTAGGTGCCGGGCTGGGTTTTGCACTGGTGCTGGTCTGTTTTGCGGCCATGCGGGAACGTCTGGCACTGGCGGATGTACCCGCACCCTTTAAAGGTGCTGCGGTTGCCATGATGACCGCAGGGCTAATGTCTCTTGCCTTTATGGGCTTTACCGGCATGGTGCAATTGTGACTATGCTGACCGCCATACTTGCCCTGACCTTGTTGTCATTGCTCATAGGATTACTGCTGGGATTTGCACAGGTGCGTTTCCACGTTGAAGGTGACCCACTGGTCGAAAAAATTGACCAGTTGTTGCCGCAAACCCAGTGCGGCCAGTGTGGGCATCCCGGCTGCCGCCCTTATGCAGCAGCGATAGCTGCCGGGGAAGACATCAACAAATGCCCACCCGGCGGTGCTGATACCATTCAGGCACTGGCGGATCTGCTGGGTCGTGACCCGCTGCCACTGGATGCTGAAGAAGACAGCAGCGGTTCAGCAAAGCGAGTGGCCTACATCCGCGAAGATGAATGCATCGGCTGCACCAAATGCATTCAGGCCTGCCCGGTGGATGCCATCCTGGGTGCCGCCAAACTGATGCACACGGTGATCGTGGACGAATGCACCGGCTGTGATCTTTGTGTTGAACCTTGCCCAGTGGATTGTATTGATATGCTGCCGATCAAAGCTGATCTGGCACACTGGCAATGGCCCATGCCCGCCGGTCCGATGCAACCTGCAGAAAGCCGCATCATCATCACTGACCGTTCCGCAACCACACCACGGGAGCCGGTTTAATCGTGAGCATTCAAACCATCACCCGTCAATTCCACGGCGGCATTCATCCCCCGGAACACAAGCACTGGTCATCCACCGCACCACTGCGAGACGCGGATTTGCCAGATGAAGTGATCCTGCCACTGACACAACATGCCGGTCGGATTGCCGAACCACTGGTTCAGGTGGGTGATCGGGTCAAAACCGGCCAGCGGATTGCTGCCTGTCGTCAGGGTACGGGAGCCTGTATTCATGCCAGCATCAGCGGTGAAGTGATTGCCATTGAGCCGCGTCCGGTGCCTCATGCCTCCGGCCTGACACTGCCCGCCGTTGTGATTCGCAGTGATGGCCTGGATACCCCCGGTTTTGAGCCACCCGGCTTTTTACCACCCGGCATTGACTGGCGCACGGCGACTGCCGAAACACTGCTGCCTCTGATCCGTCAGGCCGGACTGGTTGGACTCGGTGGTGCCACCTTCCCCACCGCCATCAAGGTGGAAGGTGCAGTACACCAGGGGGTGCGCACCTTGATCATCAACGCTGCTGAATGTGAACCCTACATCACCGCTGATGATTTATTGATTCGCCATCACAGCCATGAATTACTGGAAGGCATCAGCATCCTGCAACACCTGTTACAAGCTGAACAACTGCTGCTGGGCATTGAAGACAACAAACCCGAAGCCCTTGAGTCATTAAAAAATGCGCTAGAACACCATCCGCTCAAGGATCAGTTACAGATTTGTATATTACCCACTCGTTACCCTTCCGGTGGTGAAAAACAACTGATCCAGCTGCTGACTGGCATGGAAGTCCCCAGTGGTCAGCTACCCATGCATGTGGGTGTGCTTTGTCACAATGTCGGCACCCTTGTTGCGTTACATGATGCACTGGTGCTGGGTAAACCCCTGATTGAGCGGATAGTCACGGTGACCGGACAGGCGGTTCAACAACCCGGCAACTATCGGGTTAGACTCGGAACCCCAATCAGCCAGCTGTTACAGCAGGCGCAGGTCAACCCACAAACAGTGGATCGGCTGATTATTGGCGGGCCGATGATGGGTTACACCCTGGACTCGGATGCCTACCCCATCACCAAGGGTATTAACTGCCTGCTGCTGCCCACCGCCAGTGAACTGCCGCTGCCGGGCATCGAGCAACCCTGCATTCGTTGCAGTCGCTGTGAAGAAGTCTGCCCGGCACAACTGCTGCCACAACAGCTGTACTTTTATGCGGCGCACCAGTCCTGGGATAAAGCCGAAGAACAACAGCTGTTTGATTGCATCGAATGTGGTGCCTGCGCCTGGGTTTGTCCCAGCGAAATTCCGCTGGTACAGTATTACCGCCACGCCAAGGACAAACTGCTGCAAAAACGGGCAGAAACCCGCAAGGCGGATCTGGCCAAATTACGCTTTGAAGCCCGCAAGGCGCGTTTTGAGCGTGAAGAGCAGGAGAAAGAAGCCAAGCGTCGTGCTCGTGCCGAAGCCGCAGCCCGTATGGCCGCAGCCAAAAGAGAGAGTGAGAGAGACAGCGAGAAGGAGGCTGAACTGGCAAACCCACCCGCCTCACCGCCTGTAACCACTCAGGCAACTCTAACAGCTGCACAACCGGCAACCGCAACCCCCGCAGCAGCTGCCGGTGTGGATGAAAAACAACTCAAGCAGTTAAAAATTGCCAAAGCCGCCGCCACCGTTGCCGTAAAAAAAGCTGAAAAAACACTCAGCAACCTGCACACCTCACCGGATGCCACGCCTGAGCAAATCAGTGAACAAGAACAACGCCTGAGCGCTGCCCAAGAACAGCTGGCAAAAGCTGAAGCAAAACTGGCTGCAGTCGAGGAATCCAGCCCATGTCCATGATCCGCCTGTCCTCACCCCATGCCCACAGTCAGGTCAGCACTGCGGGTATCATGCGTCAGGTACTGCTGGCCTGCCTGCCCGGCATCCTGACCCTCAGCTGGTTTTTTGGCATTGGTATTCTGCTGAATTTGTTTCTGGCCTGCCTTAGCGCCCTGGCTGCTGAAGCACTGGTGATGAAACTCAGAAACCGCCCGCTAACGTCACTGACGGATTATTCAGCACTGGTGACGGGTGTACTACTGGGTGTCTGCCTGCCTGCTACTGCACCCTGGTGGATTCCTGTTGTTGGTGGTTTTTTTGCACTATTGGTAGGTAAGCAGCTTTTTGGTGGACTGGGTCAAAACCCATTTAATCCAGCCATGGCTGCATATGCTTTTCTGTTGATCAGCTTTCCGGTGCAGATGAGCATCTGGCCGCTGCCCATCTCGGCCACAGATGTAAGCTGGCTGAACAGCGGCTCTGCAGATGCACTAACCGGTGCCACTGCTCTGGATGCCTGGCGCAACAAAGGGCTACTGATGGCTGATGAGTTCTGGCAGGATAACCAGCGCCTTAATCCAGCCATGTTACAAGCCACCAGCAGTATTGCTCTAGCCTGGCTGCTCGGTGGGCTTTACCTGATTGCACGGCGTATCATCCAATGGCAATTACCTGCCGCTTTTATCGGAACCCTGCTGATTTATGGTGCCTTTGTCTGGGGGTTGGATACCAGCCATTACGCCCCACCCTGGTTGCATCTGGCGGCTGGCTCTGCTGTTTTTGCGGCCTTTTTTATTCTGACAGACCCGGTCAGTGGTGCCACCAGCATGAAGGGCAAAATATTGTTTGGTATCGGTGCTGGGCTGCTGGTGATCAGCATCCGCACCTGGGGCAGTTACCCGGATGGTGTGGCTTTTTCCATCCTGCTGATGAACTTTGCTGCTCCGGCACTGGATTATTTCACCCGCCCGCGAGTGTATGGGCACACCAAGGCTCGCAGTGGCATGAAAACCGGGAAGAACCATGACTGACGTGACCAGCCTCAGAAAAAGCCTGACTCGCAGTGTCACAGGGTTGGTGCTGTTTGCCCTGGTCACGGCAGGGGCAGTCAGCTTCACCCGACTGATGACCAGTGAGCGGATAGAAGAAAATCGCTACCAGGCTGCGGCAAGGTTGCTTTACTCCCTGGCTCCTCGAACGCAATACCAGCTGGACATACGCCAGCCGGTGCAACTGCCTGCGGCTCCCGAGCTGGGACACCAGCAGCCCTTTGCGGCTCATCTGGCCTGGCAGGATGATCAACTGTCCATGATCCTGCTGCCAATCACTGCACCGGATGGTTACACCGGACGCATTGAACTGCTGGTGGCCTTACACCTCAACGGGCAGATTCAGGGTGTACGCGTGCTGGATCACCGTGAAACACCGGGGCTGGGTGACAAGATTGAAGAACGAAAATCCGACTGGATTCACCGCTTTGATGGTCTCAGCCTGAGCAACCCTGAGCTTTCCGGCTGGGCAGTCAAAAAAGACGGTGGTGAGTTTGATCAGTTCACCGGAGCCACTATCACTCCCAGAGCCGTGGTGAACAGTGTTAAACGCAGCCTGTTGTGGCTGCAAACTCCGGAAATCCAGCAACTGTTATCTCAGATGGAGCAACCCAATGAGCAGCAGTGAACAACACACCAACTACTCCAAAATTGCACTGGATGGACTCTGGCACAATAACCCGGCACTGGTACAACTGCTGGGGCTTTGTCCGCTGCTGGCGGTGACTGGCACAGTGGTGAATGCACTGGGACTGGCGGCAGCCACCCTGCTGGTATTACTCGGCTCCAGCTTTTCTGTCTCCATCATTCGTCATCATGTACCTGCCAGTGTACGGCTGCCTGCTTTTGTGATGATCATTGCCTCTTTTGTGACCTGTGCAGAACTGCTGATGCAGGCTTTCACCTTTGAGCTGTACCAGATTCTCGGCATTTTTATCCCGCTGATTGTCACCAACTGCGCCATTCTTGGTCGTGCTGATGCCTTTGCCTCCAAAAATCCACCCCTATCAGCACTGCTGGATGCCTTGATGGTGGGTCTAGGATTTGCCGCAGTACTGGTGCTGCTGGGTGCTTTCCGGGAAGTTCTCGGGCAAGGCACGCTGTTCAGTGGCATGGAGCTGTTATTCGGCGCTGCCGCCGCCAACTGGAAAATCACCTTCTTTACCGACTTTCAGGTACTGATTCTGCTGCTGCCACCGGGTGCTTTTTTTGGCATGGGGCTCATCATTGCCATCAAAAACCTGATTGACCAGCAGCTAAAAAAACGCACCCAACCCCAGTCGAGGAAGGTGGCAAAGGTGGTCATACACAAAACTCCGACACACTGATATTTATACAGTATCGACTAGGCTTGCCGTAGAAGGGGGGGAGGCGCGGCAGTTTTGGTTATGAACAGGAACACCTGGCTTTGTCTCAGGCCATGGCTGAACAAACCTTACTGCCCAGCCTGAGAGCACAACCCCAAGCCAGTGTGATTGTTAATGGTTTTTCTTGCCGCCAGCAAATCTGCAGCGGTTCGGAACACCGGCCACTGCATTTGGCGCAAAGTTTGCGGAATCGTTTAAAAATGGACTAGTCCACTACATCCAGCCGACGGGTTGGCCAGTGCAGCGTAGCGGTGCGAATTAACATCTTTTGTGCCAGTTCTGGTTGGGTTTTGCGGATCACCTCTGCCGCAAATTCTGCCATAAAGTTGGCTTTTAACTCTGCACGGGCGTGATCAGGGCCAGCCTCCTGAAAAGGAGCCGAGGACAAGAGCAAAAAACCATCATCGGGAATGCGCCCTTTTTCCATATTGGCACGAATGATCCCGGCGGCTTTGGTGATCGGGTCGGACAAATCCGGGCTGTAAGGCCCAATAATCAGCGCCACATTGGGCACATGCAAAAAATCAAACCCCCGACCGACACAAATCATCCATTCGCGGTGTTCAATGTCCGGCTCCCGGTGGCTCTGGCGGATTTCAGCGATGTGACGAATATTCCCTTCCACCAGCGGCAACAAATCATGACGCATTTGTGAAGGCATATCCGGCAGCAGGCTTTGCAAACGGGGAATCAGCGTAGGGATATCAACATCCGACAGGGTGGAAAGATCCAGCTGTACATCTTCAGCACCATGAAGAATCAACGCATCTTCATCGGTTTCAAAACCACACACCAGCGGATAAACCGTCTGATGATCGTGACCAAAAATTGCCTCTACCTGCAGGCGAATATCCTGAGCATGCTCCATGGCGGCATGATGATCACAGTCAAAACCGGCACAACCGCGTGAACGATCACCTTTTGAATAGTGGTAGGTGATAATAATCAACACCCGACGACCGGCATTAATCGCCTCCAGCACACTACTTTCCAGCAGGTCACCCATATAAGGCCAGCCAAGATCAAAAATACCGCCCAGATTACGAAACGGGCGAATAATACCCAGCGGAGTTTGAGTGGCATAAGGCAAATGCAGGCGGCCATCCATGCATTTAAGTGCAATGATGTGGGTGGGATGCTCAGCAAGATAACGCTGACGAGCGAGGTAATTTTCTGGATCACAGAACTGAGCAGAATGAGTGCGGCTCAGCTCCATCAACCAGTCAATGCGTTGCTGGATGGGTTGAGAATGAATTGCAGACGGCATTATTGTTGTCCTCCTTTCGTGTCTGTTAATGGCCATTTATTCTGACCGGAGTATAACCCTAAAGCCGTTGCTGCGAACACCCGCAACTACTCACTATCACCAAACAACAAATCATCAATTTCCCGCATGATAAATCCATGATCAGTGATATTGTGCGCCAGATGTCGCGCTTCTTCTTCGGTGTAGTGCAGCAGGTTAAAACTGATCTCACCGGCAGGTTCACCGTCATAAATCAGCTTGACCTGCAACAGCCAGCTTTCAGCCTCTGCTGCAGGTTGTAATTCCATCACTGCCCGCAGATTGCCTTCCAGATGACTGATCAGATGATAAGTGCCCATACTGCCTCCCCTTAAAATGGCGGAGGCCATGCAAAAAATGCGCCCGAATCAACTGCGCACAAACAATGCCATGCTTTCAACGTGGGCGGTCTGCGGGAACATATCCATAATACCCAGCCGATCCAGCCGATAACCCTGCTGCTCCAGACTGGTTTTATCCCGCGCCAGCGTGGCAGGATTGCAGGAGACATACAAAATACGCCCGGCACCCAGCTCACCAAGCTGGTCACAAATACCCTCCGCACCGGCACGCGGCGGGTCGAGCAGAATCACATCCCAGCCACTGGCCGCTTCATTCCAAGCCTGCTGCTGCAAGGGACGGTTTAAATCGGCTGTGGTAAAACGCACATTGTTACAGGCATTGTGAGTCGCATTCATGCCACCCCGCTGCACCTGAGACTCCAGCACTTCCACACCCAGCACCTCTGCGGCCTGCTGCGCCAGTGGTAGGGTAAAATTGCCAAAACCACAAAACAGATCCAGCACCCGCTCTGTGCCTTTTAACTTCAGCCAATCCAGCGCCTGTGCCACCATCTGTTGATTCACACCGGCATTCACCTGCACAAAATCACCGGCAGCAAAAAACAGCGTCTGATTCTGCAGCTGATAACTGAACAAGGGAGCGGGTTCGTCACTGCCAAAGGGATGAAGCCCTGTCTCATCCTGAAACTGCAACACAACACCCTGAGCACCAGCCCAATCGCGCCACAAGCGTTGATCCTGACTACTCATCCGCAGCAGTGAACGCAACAAACGCACCAGCACACCCCGCTGGTTTTCACTCTGAATCAGCTCGATATGCCCCAGATGTTTTTTGCCATCCAGCTGCGGCAACAATTCATGCAAGGTAGGCAACAAGGCTTGCAGCTCCGGCACCAGAACCGGACATTCTGTGACATTGGTAATAAAAGCCGAGTTTTTCTCACGAAAACCCAGCAACAAACGACCATCCTTGCGCCACTTCACCCCCAGCCGTGCCTTGCGGCGATAAGCAAAAGGCGGTGAACTCAACGGCGGTTGTAACTGTTCCTGCGGATAATCCAGCAACTCCGCCACCAGTGACTGTTTAAAAGCCAACTGTCCCTGAGCATCCAGATGCTGCAAATTACAACCACCACAAGCGGCATAATGTGAACAGGCCGGGACTGTACGCCGAGGGGAAGGCACCAGCACCTGATCCACCACCGCCTCGTCATACCGGCTGCGGGTAAAACGCACCTTGCAGCTCACCCGCTCATCGGGCAAGGCACCTTCCACAAACACCGTTTTACCCTCAGCATTACGCGCTACACCCCGCCCCTCATGACTAAGGCGCAGAATCTGCAAGTGATGATCAGGGGAATCTGAGGCAGCAGCAGCCAGAGACTCGGCTTCTGCCGTGCGTGCTGCCGCAGCCTTATCGGCCTTGGCAACAGCATTCTTGCGGGGTTTAGTGAAAAGGCGGCTCATTGTGTTACACCGGTCAACAAAAGGAACCGCATACTAGGGTAAGCATCAATCAGGTTCAACCTTCTTTCCACGGATTGACAACAGCAACCCCGGCAGCCTCAAAAGGACTGGTATCGCGTGTAGCAACCGTAAAACCTCTCACAGCAGCATATGAGTGCTCTGCCGAAAAGTTGCTGGAGCTGTACCGTAAAAGAGGCAGGGCCGAAGCCCATATGGGCGAGTTGAAAACCACTAATGAGGTTGCCCAGTGCGAGAGCTATGTTCTTTTCTGACCCCTGCCCCGGTGTTTTTCGAATTCGCCGGTAATCCAGCTGCTGTTCAGTATCGAAATACGAAAGACTTCAGCGTTTTTGTCATTTCGTTCAGAAAAAATTTGGTGCTGACAAGCGGGTGTTTGCCCAGGTGCGGGTTGTTGATGTCATCAACGTGAACTGGTCAGCGATCAAAAAGGGTTCTTTTCATAAATATTCTTGCGATGACCAAAGCGCTCAACAGAAATAATATTCTCCTGATCAAGAATCCTGACGATGATTCGATAATCACCAACCCTGTAACGCCACCGGCCACGCGGAGCACCTTGCATGGCTTTGCCCGTTGAGCGAGCATCATCCATCTTTTCAAGGTCATCCAAAAAATCAGAAAGCCGCTGAATTTCAGTGGGTGTGCTTTTCTTGAGATCCTTCAGCGCCTGCCTGGCAAACTCAATCGTCCAGGTCATTCAAAATGCCCTGCAGGCTACGGCCATTTTTTGGAATATAATTTTCTATCTTGCGACTACCGTCAGGGTTGGTGTTCTCAACAATTCGCTGTTCAGCAATATAAAGATCCTCGTAGTCATCAAGGAAACGCTGCAGAGCCTCTTTAAGATAAAAGGTCTTATTACGGCCAGTGACCACGGCCAGATTACTGAGACGTGTTTCAAGCTCTGGTGAACGAAAAGTAATCATGTGCTGATCCTCCCTCATGGATTGTAGTACAAGTATAACGTGTAATACATTTTCTGCAAGAGGTGTCGACAAAGTGACGACCGCATAGAGTCAATAGTTCAGACAGTTTCATGATGCAATAGCCCCGCAGTTGCAAAGCTCCTCAAAACCTGGCCTGGATTTTATGCAATTGAAGTCCAGACCCAAGTACGAAGAAAAGCGCTTCAGCAGGTTTAAGGCTGTCATTCAAGATTTTGGTGAGTGAGGCTGGCAGGCTGGAGCGGAATGACCATCACGGATCAGGTTACTGATGTAGGATTCTGCCGGTGCTTCAGGGGCTTCGCCTATATGAATACCCAACCAGTGACCACGGGCATTACTACGTGCCTCTTGTAATGCCTCGGCAGCATCCTGACGATAAATATTCACCTGATCCTGATGATCATGATGATAAACATCCGGCCAAGCATAACCACTGCGGATCAACGCAAGATTACCATTGATCTCTTCACGGACATCATAAACTGTACCCAGCCAGATGGAGTCATAAAGCACAGCATCCAGCTGTACCCGTACCTCACTGCGCAAGCGTCCCTGTGAAAGGTCAATCAGCCCCAACACTGAGCGGCGGTAACCCGGCTGATGTTTCAGTGGTGTATTCACACCATTCAGGACAAAACACACATTTTTTCCATCCGGCATACGCAGCAGCAAAGTCTGGCCATCTACTATCTCTTGCACCGCAGCAGGTAAGGGTCGACCTACACCCTTGATCAACACCAGGCTGGCAGTGATTGCCGGCAGAGTGTAGATCAGCAAAGCCAGGCTGGTGCCAGCAAACAGGATGATCAGCCAACGATTGATACGCATCCTTTCTCCCGATTCTGTTCATCTTTCATTTCTAGCATTCAAAGCGGTTTATTTCTAGCCTGATCAGAAAATAACTGCAGCTGCCCCCGCACCTGCTCGGAAAAGACTTTTAAAAAGTGATCCAGAGCCGTCTGCTCACCTTCCAGACTGGCCACCACACCTTCACTGTAATCAATTTGTACACGCAACCCAGCCTGATCGGCCAACCGCCGCAACAAGGATTCATGCTCAAAAGCCGTTGTCAGGTGTAAAAGGGCAAAAGTTTTTAACTCAACATAAACAGCCGATTGCAGGGGTTCACTGATTGCCTGACTGTAGGCACGCACCAACCCACCGGCACCCAGTTTTATACCCCCAAAATAACGCACCACCGTAGCCAGTACCTGATCCAGGTGTTTGTGCTGCAATACATTCAACATTGGTGCTGCCGCAGTACCGGAAGGTTCACCATCATCCGACTGGCGCACCTGCCCGTTAACCAGCAGGCAGAAACAGACATGAGTGGCATCCGGGTGCTGCTGTCGCAAAGTCTGCACCCGCTCCAGTCCCTGCTCCATACTGGTCACCGGTTCAACACAACCGATAAAACGTGATTTTTTGATTTCCAGCAGGCTATTCACCGGCTCTGGCAAGGTCTGGCGCATCAACTGTCATTTCCATGTTTTTTGTTTCAGATCAGAGGCGTAAGATTAGCACATTCGGTCAGATGACTCAGGAAGGACAAGCATTTTGCTCAGACATTATTACACCGGCAGGGATGTAACCTGCGCCCAGAACATTGATGAATTACGCAGCATGGCGGCAAAATGCCTGCCAAACTTCTGCATGGAGTATCTGGAAGGCGGTTCAGATGATGAATACACTGTGACTGCAACTGGTGCGTGACCAGATTGACGCTTGCCTCCAGCGGGGATGCTGACCCCAGCACCGGAAAATTTCCACGCACTTTGGTTTCAAACCACTGCTGCATGTCGGCTTCACTGCGGGGCTGGTATTCGTAGAGTGCGGTGGAGTTCAGGATCACCTGATTAAAAATTGCCTGAATGGTTTTGCCTTGTTGTGCTTGTGTGCACTCGATCAGTCGCAGTTCACTCACCAACCACCCAGCCTTCACGCCGTGGATCAGCACCACCCAGAATACCCTGAGGGGTCAGCAACAGCATCTGGATACCACTGGTCAGATCCTGTTCGCGCAGTTCATGCCCACGAGCCTCTAGGCTGTGTTTGACATGATCTGAAAAGCCACCCTTTTCCAGCAGCGTAACCCTGCTATTGAAGTTAGCCAAATTCGGCAGCTCAATAGCCTGCTGGGGTGCCAACTTCCAACCCAGAGAACCCAGCAGGGTTTTGGTGGTGAAATGAATGATGGCTGCACCACCGGGAGAACCCAGGCTAGCTACCAGTTCACGTGATTGAGGATCAAACACTAAAGTTGGACTCATGCTGGAGCGCGGGCGTTTGCCCGGTTCAACACGATTAGCTACAGGTTTGCCCTGTGAGTCGGCAGGAAGGAAAGAAAAATCTGTCAGCTGGTTGTTGAGTAAAAAACCACCCGGTAATCCGGTGCCGCCGTCAGTCAGTATTCGAGCACCAAACGCCTGTTCAATGCTGGTGGTCATCGCCACACCCCGCCCTTCAGCATCCATGACACTGATGTGGGTGGTGCCGTATTCCGGTTGTGGCCACTGGCTGGCATAAGCTGACTCAAGTCCACCCGGTTGGCCGGGTGAAGCCACCCCCTGACTGACCGGCTGGATTTCCTGTGCTCTTTTAAGCAGGTATTCAGGATCAATCAGGCTCATCCAGTCACCCGCAGGTGCTGTAACAAAATCCGGATCCGCCAGATACAGCGCGCGATCGGCAAAAGCCCGTTTGCTGGCTTCAATATACTGATGCATGCCTTCAGGGGTATAAAAGCTCTCTTCACTCTGGCTTTCCGGGCTGTTCTGCACGCTGGATAACTGCTCCAGAATACCCAGCATTTGCATCAGGGCGATCTGCCCGGAAGACGGTGGTGGAAAACCACAGACCAGATAATCCAGCCAGCCACCACAAAAAGCTTCCCGCGCTACGGGTTGATAAGTCTGCAGGTCTTCAGGGGTTAATAAACCACCCTGTTGTTGTACAGTTTTACTGATTGTTTGTGCCAAAATACCGGTATAAAAAGCATCACTGCCTTGTTCCGCCACCTGACGCAGAATGAGTGCCATGGCAGGATTTTTCAGCAGATGCCCCACCGGTAAAGGGGAACCGTCCGGCAGGTAAAAATAATTCCGTGCTGCGGGATTATTGGACAGTGCGGGATCATTAACCAGCAGTTGATGCAGACGTGGGCTGACTTCAAAACCCTTTTCAGCCAGTTGGATGGCTGGTTCAAACAGCTGTTGCCAGGGTAAATGTCCCTGTTGCTGATGGGCTGCTTCCAGCATTTTCAATAATCCCGGCACACCTACAGCCCGACCACTGGTCACTGCTTCCATAAAAGGCAAAGGCTGGCCTCCAGCATCCAGAAACAGCGTTGGTGTTGCTGCTGCCGGTGCGGTTTCACGACCATCCCAGGCAATCAGCTGATCTCCATCCCAACTGAGCAGAAAACCACCACCCCCTATACCACTGGACTGGGGTTCGACCAGATTGAGTACCAGTTGTGCGGCAATAGCAGCATCCACAGCATTGCCACCAGCCACCAGCATTTTATGACCTGCTTCTGCCGCCAGCGGATTAGCAGCCGCCACCGCCTGATGTTCAAATTGCCAGCCAGGGCGTTGCTGCAGGCCACTGGCCACTTCCGGCTGCAGGGCTTCAACAGGAAGCACCTTTTGATTGTCCATTTTCCCTGCTTCAGGAGCAGGTTTACAGCCCAGCAGCAACAGGGCAGCAGCTAATGGCAACAATACCAGCCGGGTGGCAAATGGCATGGTTTATTCCGGCATGGTCAAAGGTTCGGGAGAAACAATGATGCCGTTGTTATCGGCATACAGATAATCACCAGGTACAAAGGTCACACCACCAAAAGACACAGCCACCTGATACTCACCCACACCCTTTTTCTCGGACTTTTTCGGGTGGGTACCCAGCGCCTGCACACCCAGATCCAGCTCATTGATGATGTCCACATCACGGATGCAGCCGTACATGATTACCCCTTCCCAACCGTTCTTCACCGCCTTCTCGGCCAGCATGTCACCCAGCATGGCACAACGGAAAGAACCACCAGCATCCACCACCATCACTTTACCGGCACCGGGCTTTTCCACTTCTTCTTTAACCAGTGAATTGTCTTCAAAACACTTGATGGTCACTATCTCACCACCAAAGGACTCACGGCCACCCAGGTTGTTGAACATGGGTTCAACCACTTCGATCAGATCAGGATAGGCATCACACAGGTCGGGGGTTACGTATTGCATCTTTTGCTCCAGGTTAGGTTTTGGAATATATCACTAGAA
>NZ_JACUUA010000424.1 GCF_014859565.1 Marinospirillum sp.
CTGGCTTTTGAACGTAAGCTGGATCCCTCTGATGCCCTTTTTTATGCAGGTCAATGGGGGCAGCGAGAGCAATCAACTGATTGGGAACCTGTTTCCATTCTGGAGAAATCTGTAAGGGGCACCATTTCCAACCGCCTGAAAACCAAGGATCAGGACCCAGCCAAACTGGATGCAGCTATCGAAAACCCTAACCTGCAGCGGGTTGATGTGGCTGCTTTGCCAGCTGATGTGGATACCCTGAAAGTCAGCTTTACACTGCGTGTACTGCCGGGCACAGGTCACCCATCAGCCTGTAATGATGCTGACTATCAGGCCAAACTGCTGCAAACCGTGCAGGGTTATATCGAAAAAAATGGTTTTACCGAACTGGCAAAACGTTATGCAGGAAATCTCACCAATGGCCGTTTTCTCTGGCGTAACCGTATCGGTGCGGAAAGTGTGGAGGTGAATGTAGCTCATCTGGTGGATGGTCGTGCTGCTGTGAGCTGGAGTTTTGACGCTCTAAGTCAATCTGTGCGCGAATTCAGTACCGTTTCCAAAGAGATGGAGCAATTGGCTGGACTCATTGAGGCCGGTTTGAAAGGGCAGCAGCACGTCTTATTACAGGTCACTGCTTTTGTTCGTATCGGTCAGGGACAGGAAGTGTTCCCATCGCAAGAATTGATTTTGGATCGTGGTCGCGGTGACAAAAGTAAAACCCTCTATCACGTGAATAAAGTTGCTGCAATCCACTCCCAAAAAATCGGTAATGCCCTGCGTACTATTGATACTTGGTATGAGGGTGCCAGCGAACTTGGGCCTATAGCGGTTGAGCCCTATGGTTCTGTAACCACTCAGGGTAAAGCTTACCGACAGCCCAAGCAGAAAATGGATTTCTACACTCTACTGGATGCCTGGGTGTTGAAAGATCAGGTGCCGAACCCGGAGCAACAGCATTTTGTTATTGCTACTCTGATCCGTGGTGGTGTGTTTGGTGACTCAGACAAGGGGTAAACAATGGATCATTACCTGGATATACACCTGCTACCAGATCCGGAGTTTACTGCCCCCATGCTGATGGGGGCACTTTACAACAAACTGCATCGGGCGCTGGTGGCATTGAACAGTAATGATATTGGGGTTAGCTTCCCCCAGTATCAGTTGAAGCCAAGGACACTGGGTCAATACATGCGATTACATGCTAGTGCCAGCCGTTTGCAGGAACTGCTGACGGAGAACTGGTTGCAGGGTATGCGAGATCATGTGCAGATTACTGAAATCCAGCCTATACCTGAATCAGTACAGCATTGTGTTGTTAGTCGTAGGCAATTTAAGACCAACGCAGATCGTTTGCGTCGACGTCGTATGCAGCGAAAAGGCGAAAGTTATGAACAGGCGACTCAGGCTATTCCTCATAGTGTAGAACGAAAGCCAAACTTGCCTTTTATAATGCTGCGCAGTCAGAGTACTGGGCAAGCTTTTGCCTTGTTTATCGCGCAGAGTGAGGTGTTGTCGGAACCTTTGCGGGGCTCTTTCAATACCTATGGATTAGGGCAGAACGCAAGCATTCCCTGGTTCTGACCTTTTTTTCTAATACAAATAGCGGCCCTTTAAAAACAAGGAGATACTGGCCTTGTTGTAAAAGGGTCGTTTTCTGTATATGTGCCTAGCTCTTTAAAAATTAAGGAATTTCTCAATATAATCTGTAGTTCA
>NZ_JACUUA010000129.1 GCF_014859565.1 Marinospirillum sp.
AAGCGCGGGCCAAGGAAACCTTCGCCAAACGGCTGGATGCGATGCTGGAACAAGCTCTTTGGGTAGAAGAACGACCAACGCTGCGCATTCTGACGATGCAAACGCAATGGGGCAGCTGTTCACCTAATGGCCGAATCACCCTGAATCCGCACCTGGTCAAGGCACCGCGTGAGTGCGTTGACTATGTGATCCTGCATGAACTTTGCCATATTGCCGAGCACAACCACAGCGAGCGCTTCTACCGGTTAATGAGCCAAGTCATGCCAAAGTGGGAAAAGACCAAAGAACGACTGGATGAAATGGCTACGAGTATCATCATGTAAATTTGATCAGCCGTTCAGTGCCTGGCAGCAATCCGCCCGCCAGACACTGGAAGCCCGGATTCAGTGGTTGGAATCCGGCAGGATGGAGGCGTGTCTGGCACTTTGAATGGCAACATAACTGCCGACTTCAAAATAGTGATGGCTGGGTGTGATGGCACAGTACTGCGCACCATCCTGCTCCAGCACATACAGGTAATCGTGCCCACGAAACTCCCGATCCACTACTTTTGCAGCTGCCGGATCATCACTGGCTGTTAATGTCAGGTCTTCTGGTCTTAATGACAGATTCACTGCCCCTTCAAAGTTGCCGCTCAGGTTGATGGTGCCCAGCGGGGTTTGTGCCAGGCTACCCTCTGCCATGCCTTGTAACAGGTTGGTGTGTCCGAGAAACTTGGCAACAAAAGCTGTGGCGGGGTGATGATAAACCCGTTGCGGGGTATCCAGCTGAATCAGTCGACCCTGCTGCATCACACCCACCTTGTCAGCAAAAGTCAGCGCTTCGGCCTGATCATGGGTGACCAGAATCACTGAAGTTCCGGCTTTTTTGAATAGTGCACGCATCTCCTTGCGGGTGCTTTCACGCAAGGCTGCATCCAGATTGGAAAAGGGTTCATCCAGCAATACCAGCTCTGGTTCTGCGGCCAGGGTACGCGCTAATGCCACCCGCTGTTGTTGCCCGCCGGACAATTCGTGTGGATGGCGTTTGGAATAAGCTGCCAGACCAACCAGATCCAGCCATTCCAGTGCTTTTTTCTGCTGTTCAGCTTTGGGTACGTGCCGCATGGCAAAAGTTACGTTACCCAGCAAAGTCATGTGTGGAAACAGGGCATAGTCCTGAAACACGATACCGATTTTCCGATCCTGCGGTGGCAGTTCAGTGACATCCTTGCCATGCAGAAAAATCTGCCCGGATTCCGGGTGTTCAAAACCGGCCAGCATGCGTAGTGTGGTGGTTTTGCCGCAGCCACTGGGGCCCAGTAATGCCAGAATATCACCCGGCTGCAAAGAAAAACTCACCTGATTAACGGCCAGGGCATCCTGCTGGTTATAGCGTTTGCATAACTGCTCAACACGCATCAGAGGTTGTATGGATGCAGGGGTGGCTGACAAGGAGGTGCTGGCTAGATTCTGCATAAAATTCATTGCTACTTGCCCTCACGATTAAGAACCATGCCTACCGAGAGGCTGGAAAAAATAACGATAGCCGCAGCAAAGGGTGCCGCTTCTGCCATCAGGCCTTCTGATGTGCGAGTAAAAACAGTAACAGCCAAGGTGGTGTAACCCGTGGGAGCCAGCAGGAAGGTGATCGGTAACTCCTTCATGCAGAACAGGAACACCAGCGCGATGGAGGCCAGAATACCCCGTTTGAGCCGTGGAAACACCACATACCAGAAGGTGCTGAGAGCACCGTGCCCCAGTGAAAAAGAGGCTTCTTCCAGATTGGAGCGGGTTTGCAGTAATGCACTGCGGATGGGCCCCATCGCCAGTGCCAGGGTGGCAATCGCCCAGGTGAAAATCAGCAATGCCAGTGTTTGATAGAGGAAATAAGCAGTGTGCAGGGAGAAAAACACCATTGCCAGCGCCAGTGTTAATGGGGGCAGGGCATAACCCACATAGGTGGAGCGTTCAATCACCGTGGAAATACGGGAAGGATAACGCACCAGCAGATAAGCAATGGGCAGGGCAAAACCGGCAGCCACTAAGGCAGCGGGGAAGGCGGCAGCTGCAGAGCGCAGGAAAGTACCGGGCACTTGCAGGAAAAAACTCATATCCGGTGGAGCCAGCACCAGCCAGTACACCAGAATCATCACCGGCAGACCCACCGAAGACAGGAACACCAGCAACAGATAACCCCAGGCCGGAACAGCCAACCAGCCCAGCTGTACCGGTTTTTTCAGGCGGGCAATACCACTACCCACACTGGCAAGGCGTTTACGTTTGAGTACAAAGGTTTCCATCAATACAAAACTGCCCGCCAAAGCCAGTAGCATCAGAGACAACCAAGCCGCATAAAAGCGATCAAAAGAACCGGAAATCTGGGTGTAGATGGCATAACTGAAGGCTTCATAACGCATCAGCGCCACGGCTCCAAAATCACCCATGACATACAGGCCAATCACCAGCCAACCCGCCATTAGTGATGGCGCCAGATGCGGCAATAGAATACGGAAAAAAATCTCGCGGCGGGAATAACCCAGCGACTGGGCACTTTCTTCCAGGCTGCGATCCAATCCCAGCAGGGCAGCGCGTAAATTCAGAAACAGGTAAGGAAAGGTATAAAAACCCAGAGCCAGCACGGCACCGCTGTAACCCTGGATACGTGGCAGTTGCCAGCCGAACAGCTGGGCAAAAACACCGTAGTGACCACCCAGACCCATCAGCGCATAAGCCATGACATAACCGGGTACCGCCAAGGGCACTATTGCCAGCAGGGTGATGGTTTTTTTAAAGCGGATATTGGTACGCGTGACCAGCCAGGCGGTGGGCATGGCCATCAGGGTTGCCAGCAGCAGCACCCCAAAAGTCAGCTTTAATGTATTAAACAGCAGATCAAGATTACGTTGACGAAACACCAGCTCCATCAATAAATCCGGTTCTGCCTGAAAAGCCCGTAATACCAGATAAACTAGCGGTATAACCATCGCCAGCACAGCAACCATTGCCGGGATGAGTATATAGAAAGGTGGCCTTTGACCCCAGATACGGTAGACGTGTGTAGCAATGCTTGCTGACATAGGATTTAGCCGACCAGATGCAATGAAAACAGCTTCAAATTAGCATATTCAGCGCTTCGGGTAAATGATAATTATACTCAGCAGCATTGCATCTTATTGATCTGGATCAAGGTCTTTCAGGTGATCATAAAGCAACTGGCTGACTTCCTCACTCCACTGCTCCAGCCACTGCTGGCTGGCTGTTGCCATACCACCAGGAGAAAGAGTGCGCACTGGCTGCTCGGCTGACCACTGTTGTTGCAGCAAATTACGTCCGGTGGCATCCAGCAGGTTAAGTTGCAAACTGATCTGTAAAGACTGGTTTTCCATCTGCAGATACCATTGATTCAGTGTCAGGCGGATGCGGTAATCAGCTCGATAACCGGGTAGATCCGCCAGGCTGGCTTGAATCCAGAGCTGTTGCCCCAGAGCTTCGGTCAGCAGCTGTTGCACCTGCAAATCCAGGCTTTCTGCCCAGAGGTGTTTACTGAAAGGAGTCAGTCGATGACCGGACTCACGATACCAGAGCTCCCTTGAGCGCAGTGGCGCTGATGCCATTGGGCGCTCAACAGCCAGATGCAGAGTTTTACCCGAAGGTAATTCGCGTATTTGATCCGGACCTTTAAGGCTGCTGAGTAACAAGGGTTGAGGTGCTTGGGTGGCCTGCGGAAAAGTAACCAGGCAACCGCTCAGCATCCAGCCACTGATCAGCAGCAGCGCCAGAGGGAAAAAACGTCGGGCTTGTTTTAACATCGTGGATTCCTATTCTCCGGGGCCTGGTGTCTGTTTTCTGTTGCCACGCAGCCAGCTGTGGCTTTCCTGTCTGATCTGCTCCAGCAGAGTTTCAGCCTGTTGTAACAAGGGTCCGAGCTGTCGGGTACCCGCCTGAGTGTCTTCGCTCAGGTATTGCAGCTGTGCACCCAGGTTTTCTAACTGATTGCTAACACGGGTTTCTAAACGATCCAGATATCCGGGTAATTGTCCTGCCAGCTGTTCATAAAACTTTGGATCAAAAGCACGCAGTCTTTTATCAGCAGTAAGACTCAGCTGCTCAACCGCAGCCAGGGTGCCCATTAGTTGACCCTGCATTTGTTCATCGGTCAGCAGTGCCAGTTGTTCACTAACCCGGTGCAGGGATTTCACCAGCTCTGCAAAACCGCTGATGGCAGTGTCGATGTTTTCCGTGACCTCCACTAAACGGGAACTTTGACTGGGAATAATAGCGGGTTGATCAGGGTTGGACACCAGTCGATAACCCGTCTGATCCTGGCTTTGCAATTCTACAAACAACAAGCCGGTAATGCCCTGATATTGCAGCGTGGCAAAGGTGTTGCTGCGGATGGGGACATCAGCATCTAACAACAGATCCAGTCTTACTCTTTCTTCCGGTTCGGTAACCAGGCTGATCCTTTGTACAATGCCCACTGGCACTCCCCGGTATTTAACCGGTGCCCGTTCGTTCAATCCAGAAACCGAATCGTTAAAATAAGTGATGTAGGGCAGGCGGTTGGCATTACGACTGTCCTGGCTCAGCCAGCCAATAAAAAACAGCCCGCTGAGCAGCATCAGCACTACAAAACCACCTACCAGTGCATAGTTAATTCTTGGATTCATCCCTGGGCCCCTCATTTTTTCGGTATTGAGCGCCTGCAGCTCGGGTATTGGCAAAATAATGGCGGATATCCGGGTGATCCTGTTGTACCAGTATTTCCATCGGTGCCTTGCAGAGTACTTGTTTTTGCCCTAAAAAAGCGACTTGATCGGTCACACGCCACAGGGAATCCAGATCATGTGTCACCAGGATCAAGGTCAGATCCATGGTAGCATGAAGCTCCAGCAGCATATCATCAAAGGCGCTGGCGCTGGCTGGGTCGAGACCGGCAGTGGGCTCATCAAGTAATAACAGGTTTGGATCCAGCGCCAGAGCCCTGGCAACAGCTGCACGTTTTAACATGCCGCCGCTGAGTTCCTGCGGATACTTGTTGGCTGCATGGCTGGGCAGGCCGGTCAGCCGCAGTTTTAACATCGCCAGCTCTTGTAATAGTGAAGTAGGCAGCCGCTGATGTTCTCGCAAGGGCAGCATGATGTTTTCCAGCAAAGTCAGGCTGCTGAACAGCGCACCCTGCTGAAACATCATGCCCATCTTTTTACGCAGCTGCAGCAGCTGTTTTTCATTCAGGCGGCGGATATTACGGCCAAACAGCAATATCTCACCGGCATCCGGCTGGCGCAGCAGGGCAATCTCGCTTAGTAGTATCGATTTACCACAACCACTGTCACCCACAATCGCCAGCCGCTCACCCTGATAGACACTCAGGTTCAGTTGTTCATGCACCGACTGTTCAGAAAAACGAGTAGTGATATTGCGCAGGCGCACCAGGGGGCGAGGTTGCAGTTCAGTCATACTTCACCAGCCCGCATGACTGAAGATGATGGAGAACAGGGCATCGGTGATAATTACAAGAAAAATCGCCTGCACTACACTGCGGGTGGTGCGATAACCCACTGCCTCAGCGCCGCCTTTTGCCAACATGCCTTGCATACAACCCACAGTGACAATAATCAGTGCAAAGACTGGTGCCTTGATCATACCCACCACAAAATGAATACTACTGACTTCGTCACCCAGACGCTGCCAGAACAGGGTGTAGGAGATATCCAACTGGATATTGGCAACCACCATGCCACCCACCAGACCACTCAAATCCGACAGCAGTGTTAACAAGGGCAACACCAGCAGCAATCCCAGCATTTTGGGCAGAATCAGCCAATCAAAAGGGTTCTGACCCAGACTGCGCAGTGCCAGAACCTCCTGATTCATATTCATGGTGGCCAGTTGCGCAGCATAAGCAGAACCGGAACGCCCCGCCACCAGAATGGCCGTAATCAGTGGCCCCAATTCACGCAGATGGGTGAGCGCCACTAGCTCCACAATAAAAATATTGGCGCCGTAGGTTTTTAACTGTAATCCACCCTGCCAGGCGATTACCGCACCCAGTAAAAAAGACAACAAAGCCACAATTGGTATAGCATGAACACCATCACGCTGAATGACATCCAGTACCAGGCGGGGCTTAAAACGGCGTGGATGAGTCAGCAGCGAGAAGAGCCCAAGGCTGAGCTGCCCAAGAAACTCCAGCAGTTGCAGGGCATGATGGGTGATCTTGCTGGTACGGTAACCAATATCAGCCAGCCAGCTGAGTGGTTGTTCAGGGGGGATGGTGGTTTCATGGTTTTGCAGAATCAGCTGTAACAACTGCTGCTGGGTGGCCGTTAAACCTTCAGGCCAGTGTTCAGCAGAGGTACCAAAAATGCGGATAAATAACAGCGCACCATTACTATCCATGGCATTGGACAACAACTGCACCCGCTGGTGGTGAGCCAATAATACCGGCTGGAGCTGAAGCCATTGCTTGAGATAAGCGGTGGTCCAGTCTCCCTGAGCGATATAACCCCCATCAGTGGCTGAAAGGGTGGGTGCTTGTCCTTGTTCTTGCATAATAACTCCGGAAATTCCTTATAGCAGGATTATCCATATTCCGGAGCCACCTGTCAGCTGTGGCGACTGCCCGACGTATGGCGAGGCGCAGCATTACCACCCGCAGCGGGTTTGGCGGTATTGGGTTTGCGGCGTCTGGCACCGGACTTATTACCCGCGGGTTTATTACCGGCAGGCCGATGACTGTTCACCAGTCGAGCGGTTTCCGGAATCTTGTTAGCCAGCTGCTCAAAAGGCGGCAAGGGCAATTGATCAATGCGTTTGTTGATCAGGCGCTCGATACCACGCAGCAGTTTCACTTCATCTTCTGATACCAGCGAGATGGCGTGACCACTGGCACCGGCACGACCGGTACGACCAATACGGTGCACATAATCTTCCGGCACATTGGGTAATTCGTAGTTCACTACTTGCGGCAACTGGTCGATATCCAGCCCGCGTGCGGCGATATCCGTAGCCACCAGAATTTGTACACTGCCATCTTTAAAACCAGCCAAGGCCTTGGTGCGAGCACCCTGGCTTTTATTGCCGTGAATGGCCGCGGCATTAAATCCGGAAGCTTCCAACTGCTGAGTCAACTTGTTGGCACCGTGCTTGGTTTTGGTAAACACCAGCACCTGAAACCAGTTGTTGTTCTTGATCAACTGCACCAGCAAAGCCGGTTTGTGTTTTTTATCAATTTGAAACACCTGCTGCTCCACCCGCTCCGCTGTGGTATTACGCGGGCTGACAGAAATTTCCACCGGATCATTCACCAACCCTTTTGCCAGCGTGCGTATCTCGTTGGAGAAGGTCGCGGAAAACAGCAGGTTCTGACGCTTTGGCGGCAGCAGTTTCAGAATCTTTTTGATGTCGTTGATAAAGCCCATATCCAGCATACGGTCGGCTTCATCCAGCACCAGCACTTCCAGCTGCTTAAAGTTCACGGCGTTTTGATTAAACAGATCCAGCAAACGTCCGGGTGTTGCCACCAGAATATCCACGCCCTTGCGCAGTTTCATCATCTGCGGGTTGATCTTTACACCACCAAACACCACAGCAGAACTCAGCTTGAGCCCCTTGCCATAGGTCGCCACACTTTCTGCCACCTGAGCGGCCAGCTCACGGGTTGGAGTCAGAATCAGCGCACGGGTTTGATTGGCACGCGCTGGTTGACCGGCAGCCAGGCGTTCCAGAATCGGCAGGGTAAAACCGGCTGTTTTACCAGTACCCGTCTGAGCGGCAGCCATCACATCCTTGCCAGCAAGAATCGCAGGAATCGCCTGAGCCTGAATTGGGGTGGGGCTGGTGTAGCCCTGTTCTTCCAGTGCAGCAAGAATCGGGGCGCACAGGCCCAGAGTAGAAAAACTCATATAGGAAAAAAATCTCGGTAACAAAAAAGGGGAAACTACAAAACGCGTGCAGATGCAGGCGGGAGGCCGAAGTCTACAGCAAAATGATGGATAAAGACATCAGACTTTCAACGGCTGGTCTGCCTGAACGGCAATGTTATACTTGCGCGCGATAACATTCAGATGAAGAAGAGGGCCTTAAATATGACCGTCATCCGCCAGGACGACTTGATCCAGAGTGTTGCTGATGCTCTGCAGTTTATTTCTTACTACCACCCCAAGGATTTCATCGACTCACTGAACCAGGCTTATGAGCGTGAAGAGTCTCCGGCGGCTAAAGATGCCATGGCGCAGATTCTTATTAACTCCCGCATGTGTGCCATGGGTCATCGCCCGATTTGTCAGGACACCGGCATTGTCACCGTATTCCTGGAAATCGGCATGGACATCCGCTGGGATGGCGCCACCATGAGCGTGGAAGACATGGTCAACGAAGGTGTACGCCGCGCCTACCTGCTGCCGGATAACGTGTTACGCGCCTCGGTACTGGCTGATCCAGACGGCAAACGCACCAACACCAAAGACAACACCCCAGCCATCATCCACGTCAAACTGGTGCCCGGCAACACTGTGGACGTACACGTTGCCGCCAAAGGCGGTGGCTCCGAAGCCAAATCCAAATTTGCCATGCTGAATCCATCCGATGACGTGGTGGAATGGGTGCTGGAACAATTACCAAAAATGGGTGCTGGCTGGTGCCCGCCCGGTATGCTCGGCATCGGTATTGGTGGCACCGCAGAAAAAGCCATGCTGCTGGCGAAAGAAGCCCTGCTGGAGCCGATCGACATTCAAGACCTGCAAGCCCGTGGTGCCAGCAACCGTGCCGAAGAACTGCGTCTGGAACTCTACGACAAGGTCAACAAACTGGGCATAGGTGCTCAGGGTCTGGGTGGTCTGACCACCGTGCTGGACGTGAAGGTAAAAGACTACCCAACCCACGCCGCCAACAAACCCGTTGCCATCATCCCCAACTGTGCCGCCACCCGCCACACCCACTTTGTACTGGATGGCAGCGGCCCGGCAGCCTTAAAAGCACCAAAACTGGAAGACTGGCCGGAAATCACCCGTGAAGTAGGCGAGGGCGTTAAACGCATCAATCTCAACACCATCACCCGTGAAGAAGTGAAAGACCTGAAACCCGGTGACGTGGTGCTGCTGTCCGGCAAAATGCTGACCGGTCGTGATGCTGCCCACAAACGTATGGTCGACATGATCAACAAAGGCGAAGAACTGCCGGTGGATTTAAAAGGCAAGTTCATCTACTACGTTGGCCCGGTTGATCCGGTACGTGAAGAAGTGGTTGGCCCGGCTGGCCCCACCACCGCCACCCGCATGGACAAATTCACCCGCACCGTACTGGAAAAAACCGGCCTGCTGGGCATGATCGGTAAATCCGAACGCGGTCCGATTGCCATCGACGCCATTCGTGACAACGAAGCCGTTTACCTGATGGCCGTGGGTGGAGCTGCCTACCTGGTAGCGCAGGCCATCAAACATGCCAAAGTACTGGCGTTTGAAGACCTGGGAATGGAAGCCATCTACGAATTTGACGTAGAAGACATGCCCGTCACCGTTGCCGTGGATGTTAAAGGTGACTCCATCCACAACATCGGCCCAGCCAAATGGAAAGAAATCATCGCCAAAGACGCCGCTGCTGTTTGAACGGCTGAATAAAGCGATGTAAAACCCGGTAACCTCAAGGACGAGGTTACCGTGATTGACACAATGGAAACCGCTTCAAATCTGTTTAATGGAATAAGCTGCAAACGTCACAGGGATGCGAGCACTCACCAACGCAGGGAAAATGCATGAAACCACCAGTAATGGCGAGGCATACAGACGGTTTGAAATCTCTAATGTACACCTTCGCCATCATGTGATTTGATGATCCTTTTGTAAAGGAAAATCATGAAAACAGCCTCCCTCATGGAACACCTCTCTGTCATCAAAGACTTTCGTCAAGCTTGGAAAGTTGAGCACAAGCTGACCGATATACTGCTGCTGACGGTCTGCGGCGTAATCTGTGGTGCCGAAGGCTGGGAAGAAATTGAGGATTT
>NZ_JACUUA010000130.1 GCF_014859565.1 Marinospirillum sp.
GCTTTTAAACAACAACAAGACTCTTCTGTTAAGCTACCCAGCTTTAACTGATGTCTGAGGATTCAAGATGATTCGTCGTAACCCCAATGGTGATATGCCCCAAATCCATCCCGGTGCTTATGTAGATAATACCGCCATCATTTGTGGCAAGGTCATCATTGAAGACAATGTGTTTGTTGGCCCATATGCAGTAATCAGAGCGGATGAGACTAATGAACAGGGTGATATGGATCCAATAATCATCCGTGCCAACTCGAATATTCAGGATGGTGTGGTTATCCACTCCAAGGCAGGTGGTGCCGTTGAAATTGGGGAGTCCACCTCAATTGCGCACAGGTCAATTATTCATGGCCCCTGCAAAATTGGTAGCCGAGTATTTATCGGTTTTAACAGTGTGGTTTTTAACTGTGAGATCGGTGATGGTTGTGCGGTGCGACACAATGCGGTGATTGATGGCTGTGACTTGCCGCCAGGGTTTTACGTGCCATCCACCATGCAGCTCAGCAAGGGATCCAGCTTGGATGATGTTCCAAGAGTACAAGCCTCAGTTTCTGAGTTTTCAGAGTCAGTGGTCACGGCAAACATTGAGCTGGTTAGAGGTTACAAAGCCTTGAGTAACGAATTCTGATTTAGCTCTTTTGATCGAAAAAAGCGCCTTTGGATTTTCCGAAGGCGCTTTGTTGGTTATATGCCTTGATGGGTTAACATAATCTTGCCCATCGCTTTGCCACTGTCCAGATAGGCATGTGCCTTGGCAATTTCAGTAAAGCTGAAACTTTTTTCAGCCAGCAGTGGTTTGATCTTTCCTGCCTCAATCAGCTGGGTTAGTGCGGCCAAGCGTGCCGGTTCTGCCTCACGATCCATCCCCGTCAGCAGAGGCAAGGCTCTGAATACCACGTGCAAAGTCAGGTTCTTGCCGTGCATCAGTGACAGGTCATGGGTGGATCGGGTATTAATTGATGCAATCCGTCCGGACATGCTGGCGGCCTGAAAACTCTCATCAAGACACGAACCACCTACAGTATCAAAAATGACCGGGAAACCTTTACCATCCGTTAGGCGTTTTACATAAGCCGCTACACCTTCATCCTTGTAGTTGATCACTTCATCAGCTCCCAGTGATTTGGCAATTTTTGCTTTTTCATCTGAAGAAACGGTGGTGTAAACCACTGCACCCCGTGCTTTGGCCAGCTGAATGGCTACATGTCCAACACCTCCAGTGCCACCATGGATCAAAACCTTTTCACCGGGCTGGATATTGGTTCTTTCAACCAGCGCACTCCAGGCAGTCATGAATACCAGTGGCAAGGTGCTGGCTTGTTCTAACGGCAAATTATTCGGTGCATGGGTGATCAGACGTGCATCCACCAGCATCAGGTCTGCCAATGCACCCTGTGTGCCTTTTAAACCACCGGCACACCCAATCACCTGATCTCCTGCCTTGAAGTGGGAAACTCCTTCACCGACCTGCTCAACAATACCGCCCACATCAGCATTAAGTATTGCGGGAAACTCCGGTCCTGCTGCCACCTGACCTGAGCGAATTTTTAACTCCAGCGGATTAACACTGGAGGCTTTGACACGAATGAGTACCTGGCCTGCACCAGTGACAGGGTCCGGCATATCTGCAGGCTGGAATACCTCATAACCACCGGGTTGATGAATCACCATTGCGCGCATTGTTTTGCTCTTTTTTTTAGTTGGGTTTAGAGTCGTTCGTTGCTCAAGTTTAGCCTGCTTATATTAACCCTCGGCTTCCGGGCGCATGGCGGGGAATAACAACACATCACGGATGGATGGGCTATCGGTGAAGATCATCACCAGTCGATCTATACCGATGCCTTCACCTGCGGTGGGTGGCAGGCCGTATTCCAGCGCACGGATGTAGTCGGCATCATAGAACATGGCTTCATCGTCACCGGCTTCTTTTTCCGCCACCTGCTCCAGAAAACGATCGCGCTGATCTTCGGCATCATTCAACTCGGAAAAGCCGTTGGCAATTTCCCGACCACCAATAAAGAACTCAAAACGATCCGTCACTTCCGGGTTGATATCATTACGACGCGCCAGCGGTGAAACTTCAGCCGGATATTCGGTGATAAAGGTTGGTTGGCGCAGCTGGTGTTCTGCCACTTCTTCAAAAATCTCGGTGACAATACGACCCAGACCCCAGATATCCTTGACCTTGATTTTTAAGCGCTCGGCCACTGCAGCAGCGGCTTCACGGCTTTCCAGGTCACTGGCCTGAATGCCTTCACCGTATTTCAGCACGGCTTCTTTCATGCTCAGGCGCTGGAAAGGCTGACCAAACTCATACACTTCACCCTGATAAGGTACTTGGGTTGTACCCAGCACATCTTCTGCCAGGGTTTTTAACAGCGCCTCCGTCAGATCCATCAGATCGTTGTAATCTGCATAAGCCCAGTAAAACTCGATCATGGTGAATTCAGGATTGTGGCGTGTGGACAGGCCTTCATTACGGAAGTTGCGGTTGATTTCAAACACCTTTTCAAAACCACCCACCACCAGACGCTTAAGGAACAGCTCTGGCGCAATACGCAGGTACATATCCTGATCCAGCGCATTATGATGGGTAATAAACGGCCTTGCGGTGGCACCACCGGGAATCACCTGCAGCATGGGTGTTTCCACTTCCATAAAACGGCGGTCTTCCATAAAACGACGGATGCCACTGATGATTCTGGAGCGCAATTCAAAACACTGGCGAGATTCAGCGTTAACAATCAAATCCACATAACGCTGGCGGTAACGCATCTCCTGATCGGCCAGACCATGAAACTTGTCGGGCAGCGGGCGCAGACTTTTAGTCAACAGCTGGCTTTGTTCGATGGAAACATAAAGATCACCTTTGCCAGACAAGTGCACAATACCTTCGGCGTACACCAGATCACCCAGATCCCAGGTTTTGATGTCCAGACGCTGAGCTTCCTCCAGTTCTTTTTTATCCACATACAGCTGGATCTGACCGCTGACATCCTGAATCACGATAAACGGGCCACGCATCCGCATGATGCGCCCGGCGACCTTGGCACGACGACCCAACTCAGCTAATTCTTCTTTGCTTTTGTCACCCAGCTCACGCTGTAGATCACCGGCATAAGCATCACGGCGATGAGTATTGGGGAAAGCATTACCCTGAGCACGGCGTGCAGTCAGTTTGCCACGACGTTCAGTTATCAGCTTGTTGTCGTCTTCCAGCAAGGATGAGCTGGTGGATATTTCTTGAGAAGTTGCATCTGTCATGATTTAAAGACCCTGCTTCAGGCTGGCTTCAATGAATTTGTCCAGGTCACCGTCCAGCACGGCCTGGGTGTTGCGTGTTTCCACACCGGTACGTAAATCTTTGATACGGGAATCATCCAGTACATAAGAGCGGATCTGACTGCCCCAGCCGATATCGGCCTTGGAGTCTTCCAGCTTCTGCTTTTCCGCATTACGCTTTTGCATTTCCAGCTCAAACAGCCGAGATTTCAGCTGCTTCATGGCAAAGTCCTTGTTCTGGTGCTGCGAACGACCGGACTGACAAGCCACTACGGTATTGGTGGGTACGTGAGTGATGCGCACCGCAGATTCTGTCCGGTTAACGTGCTGACCACCGGCACCCGAGGCACGATACACGTCAATACGCAGATCCGCCGGATTGATGTCGATTTCAAAGCTGTCATCGACCTCAGGGGATACAAACACCGAGCTGAACGAGGTATGACGGCGACCACCGGAATCAAACGGGCTTTTACGCACCAAACGGTGTACACCGGTTTCTGTTCTCAGCCAGCCATAGGCATAGTCACCTTCAATCCGCACGGTGGCAGACTTGATACCAGCCACTTCACCGTCAGAAAGCTCCACAATCTCGGATTTAAAACCATGCTCATCCGCCCAGCGTAGGAACATGCGCAGTAGCATGTTGGCCCAGTCCTGAGCCTCGGTGCCACCGGAGCCAGCCTGAATATCCAGGAAGGCATTGTTCGGATCCATTTCCCCGGAGAACATCCTGCGAAACTCCAGTCCTTCCAGTTGCTTCTGTAGACCGACCAAATCGGCACTTACGGCGTTAAAGGTGTCTTCATCATCCTCAACAGCAGCCAGTTCCAGCAGGTCACTGGCATCACCCAGCCCCTGATCCATGGCATCCAGCGTAGTGACAATGGTTTCCAGCTGCGAGCGTTCCTTGCCCAGTGCCTGGGCGCGTTCGGGATCATTCCATACGTCGGGTTGCTCCAGTTCGCGGGTGACTTCTTCTAAACGGTCTTTTTTAGTGGCGTAGTCAAAGATACCCCCTAAGAACGTCGGAACGCTCCTGCAGGTTTTTGATCAGACTGACCAGCGGGTTGATTTCCAGCATGGGGAAGGCCTTCTCCAGCGTTGTAGGCAAAAAATAGGGAAATAGCACTAAACCCGCCATTTTACCCAAGCCACTGCTGCAACTCCACCACCAGACGGGTTTATCTTGTAGCGACAAGCAAAAAAACGCCTTGATGGCTGTTATCAAAGATATGAATCGCTACACTATGCATCAGGATCAAACCACTGCTCAAGGGTCATGTCATTTATGGAGATACGCGTTTCCGCAACGCCGGATAAACTGGAGCTGCAACTGGGTTACTGTCATGCAGCCTTATCTCATCAGCAGGCTATGACTCTGCGAGAAAGTCTGGCAGAAATACTGCTTCACGCTTTGCACCTGCCCCGCAGTCACTGGGAAGTTCGTCAGGCCAGAGCAATAAGCCTGAGATACTTGGCTGATACCCTGTTATGGATGCCGGAGGACCTGTTACGAGAACTGCTCAATGATTACAGTACCGATCACCTACCCGCATTGGTGCGCTATGCAGAGCGGGAATTACCGGCCTTGTCAGATCGTATCCACCAGCTCTTGTCACGCAAAACCACTGAGCTGCTAGATGATCAACTCAGCACGACTGGCGCTGTGCCTGTGCAGCAGGTGGTGCTGGCACTGGAGGCTTTGCATCCGCTGCTGAAAAATCAATACGGCAAGAGCCTGGCAGACTTGCCTGCTGCCGATTTTGATCCAGCTTTTGCACTGGAAGAATATAAAAATCTGCACAGCTTTTTAAATGTACTGCCATCCTTGCCGGAAGAAAACAGCCGTCGCACCCTGAAACAGCTCGAATTGCAGGAAAAGGTATTGTTGCTCTGGCTGGCACGCAGTGAAGGCTGGCAGGAACTGGAAAACTGGCTACTGGTAAACCTGCCTAATGATGCAGAACTATTAAAATCCACTCTGACAAAATTTCCCCCTCAGCCTTTGTGGGTACTGCTGGGGCTGGCGCGTCGTATAGAGTTGCTGATGGATCTGCGCCACCATCAGCCAGTCACTCAACCACCAACCAGCCCGGCACTGGAAGACAAAGCCAGAAGCTTTCTTTCCAGCATCAGTGAGCTACCTGCGCCTTTACTGCAACTGATGCTAAAAAGCCTGTCACGAGAAAGGCTGGCACAGCTGTTTGCCGCCTGCCATCAGCTGCAAGCGCTCAGTCTACTCCAGCGACTGGAAACAATTCTGCCGGAGCGTTTTTTCCAGCAGATGCAGAAGCAGCATCCGGGCTCTCTGGAGTTGACGGAAATACGTGCGCTGATGTCACGCCTGAGTCACGAACTTAAACAGCTGAAAACCCCGCAACAAACAGGACGCTAATCATGAGCCTTGAGCCCTATGTACGCAACGGCCAGCTGCATCTGGAAGACCAGACCCTAACCCTGAGCCTTAATTTGCACCAAGGTCTGCAACTGATGGCTGAACTGGATCAGCACTTGGATAACAGTGAGTTGCGCACTGAAAAAATCATTGAGGCCTTCCACCATAAGCTTTTGGAAAGCCTGCTACTGCTGGCACCTCGTGAGCGTCAGGCATTACTGCAGGAAGCCAGTCTGGCGGCAACAGCTTGCTTACTGCGAATGTTTCGGGGCAAAAAAATGGAAGACCTGCTGCGTGCCAATCTGTCTCAACGGCGTATCAGCCAAGTGGAGGAAGAGCCACTTTATCTGGGTAGAAGCCTGACCCCCGCAGAAGAGCTGAGCCAGGTTCTCGCACCCTTTCACTGCAAAATGGAAGAACAGATCAAAGCCGGACGTATTGAGCTGCAGGATCCACAGGGTATTTATTACTGAGGTGATTCCATCTCAAGCAAGTGCAACCGCTGTACCAGCAATTCAAAATCCGCAAGAATTTTCGGATTCTCCTGGTGGTAAGTCAGTGTCAGCACCAGGCTGCGGGACTGCTCCAGCTGTAGCATGTACTGCACAATACGGGTTTGCTCGGTATTACCGGCATAAGCCAGCACAAAGGCCGGATAACCACCCACCTCCAACCCGCGACATTCATCCAGCAATACACTGCGACCCAGAGTGTGACTTAACAACCCAGGCAACGCGCCGCAGGTGGACTTGATCTGAGCCGCTGCTTCAGGCACTTGGTCGCGGGTTTCAAACAGGGTGATGTTGTTAAAAAATCCACTGGCGGTATCACGAGTGTTAAAAATAAGTTCCAAACCGCCACCACGGACACGCTCAGATAAACGCTCTCGCATTGCTGGAGGCAGATCGAGTTTTTTTTCTGCATCGGCATCATCCACGGCACTCAACTCATCCCGTGTTAATAAACGCCAGGATTCCGGCAGATATAGAGAGACACCAAAGCGGCTATCCACACGCTGCCCCGCTGATTCATCAGCCAGAGTCTCCTTGAATCCACTGCCCAGCAGCAGAACAAAAACCATCAACAATCGATGCATCATTAATCACTCAAATCAGTCGGGGGCAGAAATTCATACGGCAGAACTGAAATCGGTTAAGCTAGCCGCCTTTCAGGCCAGCAACTATAAGCCATTTTTCATCTTCTGACTCCCCCGGACATAGAAATAGATTATGACTTCATCCCTCTCCCCCACACTTAAACTTGCTTTTGAATTGCTGCAGCGCCCATCCGTTACCCCGGATGATGCTGCTTGTCTTGAACTGATTGGCGCCCGACTGGCACCGCTGGGCTTTAAGCTGGAACACCTGCGTTGTGGGGAAGTGGATAATCTCTGGGCGCGGCGTGGTGAGAGTAGCCCACTGTTCTGTTTTGCCGGGCACACCGACGTAGTGCCCCCTGGCCCCCTGCAGCGCTGGAAAACCCCACCCTTTGAGCCAAGCATTGATGCTGAGGGTTATCTGCGTGCACGTGGCGCGGCGGACATGAAGGGTAGTATTGCTGCCATGCTGATTGCGGTGGAAAACTTTGTACAGAACCACCCCGATCATCCGGGCAGTCTGGCTTTTCTTTTGACCAGTGATGAAGAAGGTCCCGCAGTAAACGGCACCATTAAGGTGGTTGAACATCTGGAAGCACGGCAGGAAAAAATTGACTGGTGTTTGGTAGGTGAACCTTCCAGCAGCAGCAAGGTGGGTGATGTTATCAAGAATGGGCGGCGTGGTTCACTGGGTGCACGACTGCTGGTCAAGGGCAAGCAAGGCCATGTTGCTTATCCACATCTGGCAGATAACCCAGTGCATAAGGCTGCAGCAGCTTTGGCCGAACTGGCGGCTGAAGTTTGGGATGAAGGTAATGAATTTTTCCCAGCCACCAGTTTTCAGATTTCCAACATTCATGCCGGAACGGGTGCGACCAACGTGGTGCCGGGTGAACTGGAAGTGTTGTTCAACTTCCGCTTTTCCACCGAACTGACCGCTGAACAGCTGCAACAACGCACCCAAGCCCTGCTGGATCGTCATGGACTGAATTATGAAATTCAGTGGACACTCAGCGGCCTGCCTTTTTTGACTGCAGCAGGAGCACTGGTTGAAGCGGCTGATCGTGCCATTTACAAGGTGACTGGCCAGAAAACACAGCTTTCAACATCTGGTGGTACTTCGGATGGGCGCTTTATTGCCCCGACTGGAGCACAGGTTGTGGAACTGGGGCCAGTTAACGCCACCATCCATCAGGTCAATGAGCGGGTACTGGCAGAAGACTTGAACCAGCTGTCAGAAATTTATGAAGAGCTGCTGCAGGAACTATTCAGTGACTGCTCCCTGCCCTAAGCTCAAGCGCCACGGCACTTTGTAATAAAGACCAAGTGAGCATGAAGCTCAAAAACGCAACACCTTTGCCTGTCGAGCCTGGCAGTCGTTCAAGCCCAAGAACTGTTTGGCATCCCGGAACAAGAACTCAATCTGAAAGCGTACCTTGTAAGTGTTGTGGTTGCCATCCAGCCGCACCTGCCCGTTTTGTAATAACAAACGAGCAGTTTTACGGCTGAGATGAGGGCGGTTACTTAAAAAACGGTCGAGGCGCATGGGCGCGGATTATAGGTCAAACAACTCCGGTCGGATATGGGTCAGCGGTGCTGCCCGCTGGTAGCTGTGTGCCGCTCGTAACACCAGTGCATCCTGATGCCGACCACCGACCAGTTGAATGCCCACCGGCAGCCCGGCACGGGTGAAACCACAAGGCACCGAACAGGCCGGTTGCCCGGTCAGATTGAAGGGATAGGTGAAGGGTGTCCAGCTGGGCCAGCGTGGATCAGCCCAGCCATCCGGCACTTCCTGTCCGGTGGTGAAGGCCGGAATCGGCAGACTGGGGGTCAGCAACAGATCATAACGGGCATGGAAACGCCCCATCTGTTCAGTCAAGGCCGCCCGTTCATTCATGGCTGCCAGATAATCCAGCATCGAAAGTCCCTGCGCCCAGTTGACCACCTCAATCAATCCGGAATCCATCAAGCCACGCTGAACAGCATCCAAGCTGCGCACCGCATTGGCAGCACCACCATAAAACAGGGTATTAAAACTATCCCGCGGATCAGCAAAGCCCGGATCGACTTCGTCCACCTGTGCACCGAGCAACTGCAACAGCTCAGCCGCCTGTTTTACCAATGCAGCAATTTCCGGGTCGACCTGCACATGCCCCAGCGTGGGACTGAACGCAATGCGTAAACCCTTGATGCCACCATCCAGCGCCTCCAGAAATGAAAATGCCTGACCACCAGCATCACGCGGCGGCAGGGTGGTGTCTCGTGCATCCGACAGGCACATCACATCCATCATCAAAGCGGCATCAGCGACTGTCCAGGTCATGGGTCCCGGATGAGCCAGAGGTGCAAAAGGCGACGCAGGCCACATGGGAATCAACCCATGGGTGGGTTTGTGCCCAACCAGCCCACAGAAAGCAGCGGGAATACGAATAGAACCACCAGCATCCGTACCCAGCGCCAGGGGCGCCATACCCAGTGGCACTGCCGCACCGGAACCACCACTGGAACCCCCCGCTGTTTGTGCCACATCCCAGGGATTATTGGTGGCACCACACAGTGGACTGTCTGTTACACCTTTCCAGCCCAGCTCCGGTGTAGTCGTGCGCCCCAGTGCCACAAATCCGGCTCGGCGCAGACTGGCTACCACCGGGGAGTCTTCAGTATAGGGCTGAGGATCGCTGGTTTTTGAGCCTTTTAAATTCGGCCAGCCTGCCGTTACAAACACATCCTTGATGGCCACCGGCACACCATCCAGCGGACCAATTTCCAACCCACGCAACCAACGTTCTTCACTGGCTCGTGCCTGTTGTAAGGTGGTTTCTTCATCCATAAAACACCAGGCATTCACCTGTTCATCCAACCGATGAATCTGGCGTAAATAGGTTTCTGCCGCTTCCACCGGGGACAAGGCTCCGGTGGCATAAAGATCAATCAATTCCAGTGCGGTGAGCCCTTCGATCCGGGTGCTGCCAGTCATAAGCACAACTCCTTCTAATGAATACAGGATTTTCTGCTACAACCTTGACCCTAGACCTTCCGAGTCTGCAGGTCAAATCTGTGCGGCTCATCCATTACACTGAAAACTGGGCTTTTCCTTGACCCAACAGAGTGAGGCTTCTAGCCTGAAACCCTAAGTCTGAAACCCTAAGTCTGAAACCC
>NZ_JACUUA010000131.1 GCF_014859565.1 Marinospirillum sp.
GATCCAAGGGCAGAGTGCCGACGGACGCGGGTTCAACTCCCGCCGTCTCCACCACTTAAAGCATTGATCTGAAAGGGATTTCAGGTCTAACGCTCTCAGCAGTTACCACAAAGTTACCAGCTACTTTTTCTTGGCCTTCACGATCCGGCCACCCTTTGCATAGCGATAGCCTTTTTTAAGACGGCCTTTGCCCTTAGTTGCACTGCGTTTTGTCACCATTATTCAGTTCCCCTTTCATTTCCAGTTTTAACACCCGCCGCTCAAGCCGTAGGATTGCAAAGCCAATAATCAGCAGACCAGCGTTCCCACCCGCATTTATTGCCTCAAGAATCGTCAGCTCCATAATTACCAGCCAAAAAGCCCCATCAGCCCAGCAACCAGTTCAGGAGGCACAACGGCACCCAAAAACGCGCTACCGATCATTGCAATTCCTGTAACAACTGCCTGTTTTTTAGTCACTTTCGACTTTTCTTCATTCATTGTCCGTATCCCATCAGTTCTTTTTTTGACCAGCGGTTAAACCAGCCTGCCTTTGTTGTATTCCACTCATGCCGTGCCTGGGCTATTGCAGTCATCGGCTCCAGCGGCTCACCCCGTGCCTGCCGCTCCCAGATAATTTCATCCGTGCGACCCATCGTCCATTCGTCACGCTCACCGTTACGCCAGCCGTACAGTGCAACACCTGGCGGCTGCTCAATGCCAGTTACTGCCGTAAATGCGCCTTCAGCCGCCTGATTGATGACATTTTCAGGGTTCAGCGGATTCACCGCGTTTGCAACTTGACCCACTTTGCGACTTGTCCACCAAACAAACAGCACACCCGCCAGCCCAACTGCAATAAACTGTTTGTCAGTGAGCAAAGCCATTACACACCCGCCATTTCGATGCCTTTACTGATAACAGCATCAGAATAGGGCTGCTGGCCGTTTTCATGCAGAATGATCACTTTAATCAGCTGCATCATGTGATCATTAACGTTAATCGGGTAATCAGCACCCACACCCAGCACACCAGAAACGTGCATAACATAACTGTCTGTCTGGTTTTCAACCGGTGGGGCATAACGATTGATAATCCCGCGCACAGTATTTAAACCGTGACGTGTTTGATAGGTGTTTAAAATCCGTGCGACTGCACGAATACCGTACTCCGGACTGATAAAACGGTTAAACACTCCGTCACTTGCTGGATTATCCAGCCCCTGCCACTGTGTGCCATCATGCTTGATATTGCCGGGGTTATTATTGCGGATGCCCCGTGGTTTTTTTGTCGACATAAGCACCCCGCTACTCATCAGTATCAGCAGGAGTATCCCCGCTGTTATCATTTTCTGATTCATTTGACTCTGTCTCTTCCTGCGATTCAATTAGATCACCGGCAGATTCGCTAACAGGCACACTGTAAAATTTAAAATAACTCACACTACCCCCAATCAATTAACCCGTTATCTCCCAAACATCAATATTCACTGCAGTACTCACATACAACTCAACACCACCACTGATATTCAGTTCAAGCATTTCACCTCCATTTAGACGCCAACCATTCACCCTGCACCACAATGTACTAGTAGCCGAGTTATTATTTCTAACTATTAGCATCTTACGATCAGCGTTAGCCGGTATCTGATAAGTCAAAACACCAGACCCCGAACTTAAACCAAAATCAATTTTCTTAAAATCAGAGGCAACAGGACTTGACTGCTGCAGAATACCTCTTATCTGCTCCAGCTTGATTTCCAGCAATTCAATATTTGTCAGCTCCAGCTGACCGCGAATATCACCCGTCATTGTGTTGTTTTGGTATTTGCCAAAACCTACCATAATGACAAACTGCTGCTGTTCTTCTGATGTATTGAGGATGTAAAAACCATTAAATGTTTTATCCAGCTCAATACCCTGACCGCGCCCCAAATTGATGTTGTCACCGCTGTCAGTTATGATATTCAGCACAACTTCATCTTGTTTTAAATAAATGTAGTTGCCGACTGCTGCAACAAATTCTTGCTGTCCAGCTGCGAGGTTTTTAACTAACTCCTTCATTTGCGCCCCCCAACAAATGCAACACCTGCAACCAACACCGCCGCAACAGCCACCCACATCAGCGATTTATTTTGACCCGCAACTGACCCCAATTGCTCGCGTTCAGTAAAGTTGCTCACAAGATCCATTGCGTTACCTGTCGCTTCCTCAGCTAAAAGCAGACTGTTTGTGTTTGCGCGTGAGCTGCTATCAATTAAAGCCATCCCGAGACTACCCAAAAGCGAGTTATTATCTCGTGTTATTGTGCCAGCTAAATCAAACGCATCACGACCCAAAAAACCCGCTGTATTTAAAGCAGATCCGCCCAGACTATTTGCTGCACTAAACGCACCACTCCCAATACTATTTAAACTGGAGAATGCACTGTCAGCAACAGACATTAAAACATCAGGGTCTGATGTATTGTTAATAAGGGTATTGCCTTCACCGAATATATTACCCTCACCCTGCAGCGATGTATTCTGCGTATTTGTATCGTGTACCGTACTAGTGTTTGTTATATTAGTGCTTTCGCTTCTTGAACTACCGCCCATATTGCCACCTGTAAACTGTTTCAGCCGTGACAAAACCGGCCTTGTTTAAAAACTGTTTCATACCCGGACGCTGGCTGTGTATTCTTACCGACCAGCCATTATTTTTTGCCAAATTAACCCAGCCAGCCAACTTTTCTGCACCCGATTCAACACCTGACGCAACTATTACAAGCTCTGTGCCGGTTTTGCTGACTTCGACCCGCGTCACGCAGTAGCCACCATCTGTGTATTGCCACAACTCACAAATGCCGGTTTTTACCTGCCCTTCAATCTCCAGCAGATCGTTACCCAGCGCACGAGCCAACGATTTTGCAGCCGCTGCAGACCAAACTACTTTTTCCGGAGCCATAAAAACGCCACCACGATTACAACCCCAGCAATCAGCAGCGTATTACCGCTGCTGGCCTGCGCTACTTGTGCACCGCGACTGTAATAATCGCCAACCGCAAAACCGCCAATTCCACCTACACCCGTTGATATATCGTTTGTGTTTGTGCTTGTTGCAGTTGCATCACCTGCGGCACCGCCCGAAAGGCCACCGCCCCCAGTTAAACTGGTCATTGCTGCGCCAAACATGCTATTTCCTCATCAAGAGAATGACACCCAACAACAGCGCACCGCCGCCGCCAAGCAACAGCAGGGGGCTTACCCCTGCCACCACTGCACGAGCACCCGACACATTGTCTTGCTGCGGCACTACCTGTGAAACTTGTGGCTGGCTCACAGCAGCCTGTTGGCCAGCAGCCGTGGCGCTTGCTGTAGCCTTTATCTGCTCACGCTGCACAGCAGCATTGATGGCAGAGTTTGCCAAATCCATCCAAGACATTTTTAAATCCCCGGCAGATGATCCAGATATTCAACTACCACGCGCACTTCGCCCGGAGTTGCAAGCGACAGCCGAAAACGTTGATCACGGATAAAATCCGGACGGGTTTCGAGTGAGTGATAAAGATCCGCTTCCTGCGTAAAATCAATGGTCGTGGCCTTTGCAGTCATCGGAGCACGACCACTTTCTTGCTGTAAAAACTCCAGCAGCTCTTTACTGCCTTCTCGAATTTTCCGGCTGTTTTGCTCTACTTCCACGGCAGTAACATCTGATTTAAAACAGTGCACAGCAAGGATCCGCGGACCGCGCGGGATACTGTCAATTTCAAACTGACCAGCGGTTGCAGAGCTAAAAACAAACTGCTTTACTTTTGTAATCATGCCAAGCGGCGAGGCTTCTGACTGCACCGCATGAGCACGTACAACGGGGGCTGTAGCTGCGGAATCCACGTCAAAACTGATCTGGAAAGTTTGAACAACACCCTGACCGCCAGCACCAGTTCCCAAACGTGTAACGCGTTGGTGTTCCAGCGTGTTCATTTCTGGCCGATTAAACCAGATAGTAATAAAGCCTGCCGCTTCAAAACGACCGTAATACTTGTTCAGGTCATTCAGTTGAACCGCGTCTTTAAACTCTTGAATTGGTTTACCGTCCAATTCAACACGCAGATTTTTCATTTGTGCCAGCGTGACACCAGTGTATTCCAGAATAATCCGGTCATAACTGCGGCCAATCGGGCAATTTAGTGTTGCCGTACTGCCCGGAGCCACGTTTGCAAGTGACGGAAGTTTGGATAACATACGCATGTTATTTGCCCCCTTTGGCAACTGCTGCAATTTGCTTCATGCCAATTTTGTTCAGACCGATGATAATCAGGCCGGTTACAAACGAGGCCACCACCACACTGGTAACAATGCGGGTATCAATGTTGCGCTGAATATTCTGTACTGCATTCATGTTCTTTTCCCTGCTGCTGTTGAAATTTGTTTACACAAGACTTTTTCAGGGTCAACAGCCGGAACCGAACCCTGCAAGATAAATTCGGTCAGTTCGGTTAAAAATAAAAAAACCCGGCTTATTTGCCGGGCTTGTTCAGTTGTCGCTTAACGGGTGGCTTCCCGGCTTCCTTGTAGAGAAACTGCAGGGGTTTCAGCCCCTTAATCAGATCAGGCGGCACAGCACACAGCCGCGCCATTCTGTCCACGTCTACACCCTCTTGAATCCCTACCCAATGGCGGGAACACTGGGTATAAACCGTCTTACTAATTTCGGTTCCCCGTTGGCTGGCGGCATGGATCACCGCGCCGTATTTTCGACCACGGCGCAACAGTTGACCAAATGCGGGAGTTGCTTTACCAGCGGAAGGGCTTACATCGGCCAGCTCCTCAATGAGCACATGGGTTTTTACCCGTCCATCCAGAGCTGCAAATACCAGCTGACAAAACCACTCAAAGGTTCCCACGTCACCGGCACCCGCCCAGCCAATCCGAAAACCGCGCCCAGACTTGCAGGCCGATAACAGGGCACGGGCAAAAGCCGGTCTGCTGTCAAAGTGCCTGACGTTATGGTCTTCGTCCACATCCCAAGCGACCACCCGCGCACCTTGCGCGGGTATTTCCTTGTTCTGTTTGATTGCCTGGCTCTTGCCGCCACCGCTGGCGGCAAGGTACAGGTTATGCAGGTTCGGCCAAGCCGTGTTCGGATTGATTGCCACGGTTTTTCGTCTCCTGTTCCTGCAGCTGAATTTTTTCCTGACGCTTGGCTTCAAACACACAACCACCGATAAACAGACCGGCTCCCAGATATTTAGCGTATGGTTTCAACCAATCCGGCATATCCCCGACAAAATCAGCAGCCACCGGCTTGAGTGCTTCAACCCCATCACGGCCACGGTCTGCATCCATCTCAAAATATGGGTAACGCATCTGCAACATTTTTTCCAGCCCTGCCACGATTGTTCCGGCCAGTGCTTCCGCCGCCTGTTCGTGCTCGTGGTCGGTCAGCTGTTCGCCCTGCTGTTCGGTTTCCGATTCGGTTACCGGCTGATCTGCTGCAGTTGCGGCCAGTGCCTCAAGTTCTGGGTTTACTTCTTGGTATTCGGTCATTCTCTTGCTCCTGTTATGCGGCTCTTAAAACAAGTGCCACGGTTGCCACGGTCAGACCCAATGCCACCAGCGCACGGCCTGCCCCTGATTTCGGTTTAACTGCTGATTCCTGCTGGTCTGCTGGATCATCTGGCGACCAATCCGGCATAGGTTCAGCCGGTGCAACGCTCGGTTGTGGTTCGGCCTGGGGTTTTGGTTTCCAACCGTCTACAACGCTGGATGGTCGGTGGTGCATTGGATCAACGCCGGTTTTCCATTCAGTACCGTGCCAAAGACGGTTCTGCACCTCTGCGCCGGTACGTTGATCCAGACCGCAACTGCTGCAATTCGTGTACAAATGCCGCCCCCGGCGCTTGCTTTGCATTACCGAAGCTTGACCACCACACTCAGGGCATTCACACACCCCCAAAACCGGATTATTGATTGACACGTTCCACCTCCCGCGCTGCCAATTCACACACAATTTCACCGGCCAAAATCCCGGCATCCTTTAGCACCGCCACGGCCTGAAACGCTGGCACCGCCTTTGCTTTTGCGGTCAGCTGTTCCAGCTTGTTTTTTTTCTCCTGCAGCTCTGAATCTGTCACCCGTAAACCCCTTTTTTCTGTCTGAAAGTCATCCGGTAGCGACCACCGGACAGTTATTGACACGAGTCCAAGGCGGGGCTGAAGCCCCGCTCAAACCCTCAAACCCAGCCCGTACAGGCTTAACAGTCCACGTGTACCAGCGACTTACCACTATCACCCCCTGCACAAGCACACCCTTAACCCGTTTCAACAGGTCGCCATACACCCCATGCTTTTCTGTCCGATATTCCCCCGTTGACCGATCAACACGCCTCAGCGGATCAGTCTCAGGCGCTGTCATCATCAGCAACTTGATTGGCCGATCCTTACGCGGCAACATCGGACCACCCTGCAACAGCACGTAAGCTGCCCAGTTTGCTGAGTCAGCAGCTTGCCGAACCTTTTCCGCAAGCTCCGGGACCAGCTCACCACACGTCCTAAGCACCTGGCTCCACTCCTGAAGCTTTTCTTCAGTTACACGGCGCATTTCACGCCAAGGACCCACCTCCGGACCACCCACCTGCTGGAACTGACGCAACCCCCAAACACTTGCCCATTCAACAATTCGCTTTGCGCTCCGGATAGCGTCTTCACCGTAGCTATCCAGCTCCACATTCAAACCATCAATGTTTTTAGCAACGTACTTCGCCACGTAACCAACTGCAGACCCCTTTTCCTTATTTATCCGCTCAAATGTGACACGGCGCTGACGTGCGCCCGGCTCATTTCCATCCACAGCCAGCGCAAAACGGCTGATAGTTTTCCGGACATGCATCAGATCTGACTGACGCATAAACAAAAGAAGGTGCCAATGTGGACACCCATCATGATGTGGCTCAACAATCCTGAACCCGTAAATGCGAACACCGTCACGCCCAAGCGCCTTGCGCACACTGTCAAAAACACTGCACAGGTAGTCATTTGCCTGACGGGGCGTAAACCCCTGATATTTTGGATTTTGAGCACCATTAATCAGGCTTGAGTGGTACTTAGACGGGCAGGTGATTGTTATAAAATCGGCAACATGGCCGAGCTGATCCGCAACCTCTTCAAACCCCCGAAGCCTCACCATCAACTCAGTTCGCCTTATCTCAGGCTTAGAAATGCTTTTATCGGCCAGCTCTGCCAGCGTGAATGTTTGCCCATGCTGGTTCTCAGCCTCCAACCGCTCCAGCAGCAACCGGTTACGTTTTCTGGCCAGCCTCTTAATACTGTATGCTTCATCAGTTAAATAAATTTGCCGCCGCTTGTTAACCAGACCAAGATCACGCCCCAGCTGATCAATCACACGCGCCTGCTTGACACGCATCTGACGTTTCCACCACTTTGCATCTTTATAACGAGCCAGCATTCCAAAAAGGTCATTCGACTCCAGCGGGTCGAAGTCATAAAACTCACACCAACCTACAGCCTTTGCCATTGCAACCTCTGTTCCTGCCCTGGACTCAGCCCGTTCAACTCCTGCTGCTCTGGATTCAGCCCAATCCCTGAGCGCGTCTTCATCATTGGTCAGACGAAAATCACCGCACTTCAACACATCAGGATCAACAACCGCCCGCCTAATACGATACAAAGCCCTGTTGGCTTCAACATAACCCCGATCGTTTTCAATTCGTAAATAAGCAGCAACAACGCCGGATTGCATCGACTGAGGCAGATACCCAATAATCTTTTCACGCCATGGCTGGCAAACACTTACAGGACCGAACCGCTCATGAGCCAGAGAAGCAACGGACAGCATCAGAGACCCAATCCCTGTGCCCAACCGGATGCCCTGCGGATTGCAGCAGTGATTTTTTCGGCCTGCTGGCCGCTGAGAATATCCTGCAGCTTTGTCTCTGGTGGCAGCTCAGCCGCCTGCAGCAGATACCGCTTTTCAGCGTATCTGAGCGAGTGCCAGACCTGACGCAGCTTTGCATGTGGGTCTTTCAGGCCGTGCACTTGTGCAAGCTCAGACCAAGAGCGGGGTTTAGTCATATTCCACCCCCAGCACATCCAAAACGTGTTCCATTGTTTCCGCCCTGACTTCCCAGAGGGTTTTACTAAACCACGCCTTATAATCCTCACTAGGCAAAACATCACCACACTCTGCAGCCTTGGTGCGGTAGTGTTTCAGCCGTTCAACCAGATAAGGGGTTTTGTCTGCCATTGCCGTTATCCTCAGTAGGGTTTTGCTTCAATGGTTTTACGGATTTCCTGCACCACGTTTACAAACACTTTTCCACCGGGCTTGAGCTGGTGCCGGGCAATATCGCCTTTGTCCAGGCGGTTACGGATTTCATAAAGGCTCATGCCGGTGCGCTGCATCCACTCTTTTTGTGTGCAGTAGGGTGCGGCAACAGAAACGGTTACACCGTCAATGGTGACCTTGAGTTCAGATAAGGGCTTTTCGGTTGTCATATATGGGTTATCCTGTGTAGTGTGTTAACTTAACTGTGTTGTTTGACGTTATACAAACGCACCTATATGTCAAATGACACAATACAAGCGAACTATTACACAGGATTTTGAATATGTCAAACGACATTGGTCAGAAGATACGAATGATCAGGGAAGCAGAAGGGCTTTCACGAGAGGATTTCTGTTTAAAAATAGGGGTTAAGGTCGCAACGCTCACACAGACAGAAATGGGAAGACGCACACCCAGCAGTGATACACCGCTTGCCGTTTGCCAAGTGTTCCCACAGTACGCCCTATGGCTGATGACTGGACAGGTAGCCCCAGAAGCCGGGCAAATTTCACCCGATCTGAAAGCCACTCAAGAGAGATTAAAGACTGGAACTTGATACACCGGGCGCATTGCCGGTGGTGGCACAATAGAGAAGGGCAGGGAAGCGAGGAATAACACAAAAGGCAAAGAAAAGCCGCCAGAAGGCGGCTCTTTTGTTTGGTTGGCTTGGTTGGCTACAGGGCTATTTCACACCCACAAACCATACTGCCTCTTGATTTCCCATAACCCCAGTAGCAAATACACCTTGCTTGCCTTGGGAGTTTTCATACTTCACGGCCACCCCATCATAAATCCCCGATGTAAATGCCGCTGTGCAACCTGCGGTATCAAACCGGACATTGTATTCATTAAATGCCGTGTTAATGGTACTCAGCTTGCCCATCACAGTGCAGCTTGGTGCTGTAAATGTTAGGTTGCCTTGGGTGTCAATCACTGCTATCCCAGAAACATCTGAGTAGCCCTGAAAGTCTGGATCATCAGAGTAAGTTCCGGCCAGCCCTGCAAGATTGGCACCCTGACGATACAGGCTTTTTTCTTTCTGAGTGCGGGTTGCTACAAAGCTTTGGTTACCCACCTGCGATGTGCCTAAAAGCTCCATTCTGTCAGGGTTTGCCGTGCCGGTTAGGGTTACCGGAATAACCACGCCATCATACGCATACCCCTGAATTGTTAACCGGCCATTACTAACGCTGGCCGTGCCATAAATGGCAACATCCAGATCACTCAGCAAGGCTTTTCCGTCACTTGTCAGCACCATGACGGCTTCATAAGTTTCACCCTCATCGGTATATTTAACCTCCCAGATCCCAGCAATATCTGAATAGCTAATTTGACTTGGTTGCACTTGTGCTGGTGGTGTTGAACCGGAGTCGGATCCACCCAAACAGCCAGAAAGCAAAAACGCAGCAGCTACAGCAATAAACAAAGACTTCATTGTCTTCTCCTTTTGTTTGAACAGTTTCTTTTAACATCAAGGTGCAAGCATGGCAATCACTAAAAAGGGTGACTTCTGGCGGCTGGACTTTAGAGTCAAGGGCGCAAATTCAAAGCGTATTGTTAAGCAATGGTTCAGACAGTTTCATGATGCAATAGCACCGTAGTTGCAAAGCTCCTC
>NZ_JACUUA010000425.1 GCF_014859565.1 Marinospirillum sp.
TAATGACGGCATTGTTTATCCTGTAGCTCTCGGTTTATCCGGTGTGCTGCTGTTGTTTATTGAACCTTTGTTCTCATTGTTACACCTGGCTATTCTGGGTGGTTTGTTATCCGTTGCACTGCTGCTGATTCACTGGCGTGCAGGTCAGAGTTATGAGCAGAACCTTAAGAATCAGGTGAGTCAAGGCACCTTGCAACTTAGCGGTACATATAATGGTGAGCTTCAACCCAGAGCCAGAGGGATGCACAGTTACACAGCTGCCAATTATTCCCGCGACTCACAGTTTGAGAAGGTATCACTCGATGATATCAAGCTGACCAAGGGGAAAATGAACCAGTGGCTTACACAGCTGCATCAACCCTCTACAGCACAGCAGGTACTTCCCTACATTCATGCCCTGGATGATCGTCAGCTGCGTAAAGTGCTGATGTACATGCTGCCAAAATTAACCAATCACCCACTGGATTCTTTGATCCTTTTCATTAGAGCACTCCCACCGCTGAATGATCGTATCAGTATTTTACTGGTGGTCTGGTTTCGGAAGTATTGGGGGAACCCACTGATTCGACTTTACAGTGGTTACAGCCTGAGAAGCAGAGTTAAACATCCGCTGGTTCGCCATCTGATCCATCTAGTCACGGAGAACTATAGGCACAGGGCACAATGCCTGCTGCTTGAGCTTTTACGTCCTTTTGATGAGAAAAATACCCTGCAAGGCATAGAAACACGTTTATATGCCGGTGACTCTCGCCAGAAAGCCCAGGCGCTGGAAACCCTGAGCTTGATTCCTCAGCGGCACTTAACCTACTGGTTGAGTCTGGTTTTTGAGCCTTTACCTCGTATCAGTCTTAAGGCAATACTGAAAAGCAATCGTCACATCGATCAGGATATGATTAATCTGTTAAAAGAAGTACCTGATCCCTGGATGAAAAAAATGGCTGAAGTCTACCTCAGCCTAAGTAATTCTGACTCATCCCGAAAATACGTTGGAGCTTCACTTATGGAACGTCTGGAACTCTTGCATCAGGTTCCGCTTTTTGCAGAACTCAGTCTGGATGATTTACAGTCACTGGATGCTCAACTGAGAAGTCGTAAGATCAGTGCTGGTGAATATCTATTCAGCGAAGGAGATCCTGGTGACTGCTTGTATATTCTCGTCGCAGGTGAAATAGCTGTCAGTCGTCAGAATGCGAAGGGTGAAAATCTTTTGCTGGCCAGGCTGGGGGCAGGACAACCCGTCGGTGAAATGGCGCTATTGGATGAGTTGCCTCGCTCAGCAACGGCCATTGCAAGTGAGGACAGTGAGTTGCTGAAACTCGACAAACTACGCTTTCATAGCCTGGTGATGCAACGACCACAAATATTGTTGGGAATGTGCAAGGTACTGGCTACCCGCCTACGCGCTTAACCTAGTGCTGGACTCAAAAAAAAACCGGAAGCATCAGCCTCCGGTTTTTTTCTAACAGGCCATTTCAGATATCAAGGTTAGATACTGACAAGGCATTGGCTTCAATGAAGTGACGACGTGGCTCAACCTCATCACCCATCAGGGTGTTAAACATCATATCTGCCGCTACGGCATCCTCAATGGTGACACGCAACATACGGCGTGTTTCAGGGTTCATTGTAGTGTCCCACAACTGATCCGGGTTCATCTCACCCAAC
>NZ_JACUUA010000009.1 GCF_014859565.1 Marinospirillum sp.
GAGCTTTGCAACTACGGTGCTATTGCATCATGAAACTGTCTGAACCATTGGTGTAAAATGCAGCGAATAAACGCATAGGTTTAAAGCCTTGTTCACTGCTGGGTAACCCAACACTATCTGAGGTATGGTTTTTTATGCATCTGCATTTTCTGGGTATCTGTGGCACGTTCATGGGTTCCCTCGCGATTCTGGCGCGAGAGATGGGGCATCAGGTCAGTGGTTCGGATCGGCAGGTTTATCCACCGATGAGTGACCAGTTGCAGGCAGCGGGTATTCAGCTGCATGAGGGTTTTGATTATTCACCTGCAGACTTTAAGCCGGATCTGGTGGTGGTGGGTAATGTGATGCGCCGTGGTCTGCCCTGCGTAGAAGCACTGCTTGAATCAGACCTGCCATTTACCTCCGGGCCACAATGGTTGCACGATCATCTGTTGCGTGGCAGTGAACAGCCACCGCGCTGGGTGCTGGCTGTTGCTGGCACCCACGGCAAAACCACCACTGCAAGCCTGCTGGCCTGGTTGCTGGAAGATGCCGGCCTGGCACCGGGTTTTCTGATCGGTGGTGTGCCGGGTAACTTTGGTGTGCCGGCGCGATTGGGTGCCACACCTTTTTTTGTGATAGAAGCGGATGAATATGATACGGCTTTTTTTGACAAGCGCTCCAAGTTTGTCCACTACAGCCCGCGCACCCTGATTCTGAACAACCTTGAATACGATCATGCGGATATTTTCCCTGATCTGGCAGCGATTCAAACCCAGTTTCATCATTTGATGCGGTTATTACCCAGACAGGGGCGAGTGATTTATCCAGCCAGTGATACAGCCCTGAAAGCAGTGCTGGATAAAGGTTGCTGGAGCGAAAAAGAATCCACCACTCTGGATGCAACAGGGAGCGACTGGCGAGCAGAAAAATTGCAGCCGGATGGCTCTGCTTTCAGGGTGTATCTGCAGGATGAATGTCTGGGTGAAGTGCGCTGGTCAATGACTGGAGATCATAACCTGGCTAATGCGCTGGCTGCACTGGCCGCAGCGCGTCATGTCGGTGTGGAGCCACGCAAGGCGCTGGACTCACTGGCAGGTTTTAAAGGTGTAAAGCGCCGGATGGAGTTGCTGGCAGAAGTGCAGGGCGTGAAAATTTATGATGATTTTGCCCATCACCCCACCGCCATTGCCACCACGCTGGAAGGTGCTCGTCCATCCTGCAGCGGACGGTTGCTTGCCGTGATTGAACCAAGATCCAACACCATGAAGCTGGGTACCCTGCGGGATGTGCTGCCACAAAGTGTTGCTGCTGCTGATCAGGTGTTCTGGTATCAGTCGCCCCAGATGGAGTGGTCACCTGATGATCTGAATTGTGGGCAAAACTTCACTGATTTGTTGAAGTTAAAACAGGCACTGATTGACTGGGTGCAACCGGGCGATCAGCTGGTGCTGATGAGTAATGGCAGTTTTGGTGGCCTGCATCAGCAACTGGTACAGGCGCTGCAACATAAGGCTGCAGAAAAGGATGATGTATGAAATCAACCGATCAACGCGTGACTCTGGCGCTGACTGGAGCATCGGGTGTGCAGTATGGTTTGCGTTTGCTGGAATGTTTGCTGGCGCAGGGCTGTGCGGTGGATCTGATGATTTCCAAGGCCGCTCATCTGGTAATAGAAACGGAAAGTGATATCAGCCTGCCTGCCAATGCTGAAAAACTGACGGCCACCTTGCTGCAGCGTTATGAGCACTTGCCGGGACGGGTACAGGCTTATGGGCGGGAAGACTGGTTTGCACCGGCGGCTTCGGGCTCAGGTGCTGCATCCAGTATGGTGATTTGTCCCTGTTCCGCTGGCACCCTGTCGGCTTTGGCAACGGGAGCCAGTAATAATCTGATTGAACGGGCAGGGGATGTGGCTTTAAAAGAGCGGCGTCAGTTGATTCTGGTGACGCGGGAAATGCCGCTGCATCAGGTGCATCTGGAGCATATGCTGACTTTGACCCGGATGGGAGCCGTGATGATGCCCGCCAGCCCCGGATTTTATCATCAGCCCAGGCGGGTGGAGGATCTGGTGGATTTTGTGGTGGCGAGGGTGTTGGATCACCTGGGTCTGGATCAGCAGTTGATTCAGCGCTGGGGTGAATCAGCGCTTTAAATCCGAGTTTTCCAGATTGTCTTCCACGCGTTCACTGAGAGAGTGGTAACAGCTATCACCAATACGCTTCCAGAAGCTTTCAGCAGCTTCAGCGGGTTGTAAAACCAGCGGGGTGATGGTGATATCCAGAGGGCCGGCATCACAAACCAGCTCGCGCAGCAGTTGCTGATAAAGGCGGGCGCGTAGTACAAGTGCACCGTTGATGGTGGTGTTGGGCAGCAATAACAGCAGGGTTTGTTCGTCATAACGGTAGGCTTCATCACCTGCCCGGCAATTCTGACGGTTGATGTGGCTGGCTTCGCGAATAAAACTGTTGGCCGATCTTTGACCCAGCTCTTCCAGTATCTCTGGATACTGATGCAATTCAACCAGCAGTAATGCCAGGGGTTTCTGGGTGGTTCTGGAACGACTGACTTCTGCGTGAATGCGGGTGTACAGATGACGCCCGTTAAAAAATCCAGTGACGAAATCCTGTCCTATCAGTTGTTCCAGTTGTGAGGTTCTGGAGCGGTTATGAATACCATATAACCAGGCTGCACTGGTCAGTAGTAGGTAGTGGGCAATAAAAAGCAGCATTTGTTCGGCGGAGTAGGATTGCAGGCGTAGATTAAGCGCACCGGCCAGTAACAGCAAACTAAAAGCCAGAGAAGTGGAGTTGGGCAGCAGGTAAAAGGCAATCAGCGGATACAGCAGGCCGATAAAATGCCACTGGGCAAAATCAATCAGGCTTTCTGGTTGCAGCAGCAGGAAAACACCAAGGCAGAATAGTGCAATAATCGCTGCGGGATCATGCCTGAATTGGGTTGAGACCTGCCAGCGCCACAAGGCTAGTCCCAGAAAAATGGGTGTCAGCAGTGCAGGCAGTAAAATGGCTTCATAATAACCGGACAGATAAACCTGTGTGGCAAGCAGCGCCAATCCACAACCGATCGCTGCATAGAGTGCTGCGGTGACTTTTCTCAGCTGCTGGCTGAACTCCTTTCTCATGCACTTGCCTCCGCCGCACAGGTAGATCGCAGGTTTTCTTCTGCGCTGAGTTCCTGCATGCAGCGGTGCCCACGAATTGTAAGGTGAGGCAAAGCAGTTTGTAATTGTTTGATCCGGGTATTCAGCTGTTCTGTTGAGGCTAGCGGGATCAGAGCAAAAATTTGATGCTCTTCAGCCAGATACAAACCCTCAAATATAGAAAACTCAACAGCCAGTTGATTACTACTGCTCAGATCAAAAAAAACACCCTGTGGCTGGCAAAGGCAGATCAGACCCAAAAAAGTCTGTTCACGCTGGGCGCGCTCCAGCTCCTTGTGCAAGTCGGCGAGTAGCTGTTGGTAATTCAGCAGTTGGGTGCGCGGATCTCGGTTGAGTTGATCCTGTATTTTTTGCTGACGCAGATGATGCGTAAAGCTGTAAATCGAAGTGAGCAGTATCACCAGCCAGAAAGCAGTGAGAAAAGCAGCACGAAAGGCACCTTCCAGTTGCAGCATCAACAATAGGTTGGCACTGGCTGCAAAGATGACTACAAAACCCAGCCCAATCCGGAAGGGCAGCAGCGCAAAAGCTAAAAAAGGATAAAGAAGATGCAGGCTTAGATAAATTTGTGATTGCAGGTGTTGAGATTCTAATAACAGCAGCAAAGAAAGCAGGGTGTAAAGAGTAAAAACAAAAACGCTGATGCGAAGATGGGTGTGTTTGTTGATGAGCTGGTGTGGGAGAATAAAAAGCGCAACAAGCAATGCACCAGCCAGATACAGGCTGGCAGTCATATGGCTCCCATCATGAAAATGCCAGGCACTGAGCAGCAGAAAAAGACTGCTGGCAAGTAGCTGGCACCAAGTGAGCGTGCGTATGGACTCGAATAGTCCCATAAGCTGGTAAAACCCTAAGTTTAAATTCTCACACCGTTAAGCGGTGCTCCCAGCCTTGGTACGTTGCTGCTGTAAATCTGAGCGTACTGCCAATCCGGCTGACCTGACCATCCCCTGGCGGCGGTATTGTAACACAATGTTAACCCGTAAGGAAACAGGGTTGTAGACAGAATTGATCAAGAGGCTAGGGTAACGCTTTTGCCTTGCGTATAATGTCGGCAGCTTCACAAAACTGAAAAATATTCATCTTTAAAAAGTGGCTTTATGTATTGGATAAAGCTGGATAGATCGATAAAGAGCATAAAAAATGAATATTGCTGAATATATGCAAACTTTGGGGCGTCAAGCACGTGATGCGTCCAGACATCTGGCGCGGGCAGCAACCCGTGTTAAAAATGCCGCACTGCTGGCGACTGCCAATGAGCTGGATGCCAACCGTGATGAGTTGCTGGAGGCCAATGCTGAAGACATGAAGGCCGGTGCAGCACGGCAACTGGATGCGGCACTGTTGGATCGTCTGGAACTAACACCTGCACGTATTGATGCCATGATTGAAGGCTTGCGTCAGGTCGCAGCTCTGCCAGATCCGATTGGTGAAATCACCGATATGAATTTTCGACCCAGCGGCATCCAGGTAGGACGCATGCGAGTGCCACTGGGTGTGATTGGTATCATTTATGAATCCCGCCCCAATGTCACTGCTGAGGCCGCTAGTCTGTGTCTTAAGTCTGGTAATGCTGCGATTCTGCGTGGTGGTTCTGAGGCCATCCGTTCCAATCAGGCGATTGCCCGTTGTCTGATGCAGGGTTTAAAAGCCGCCGGATTGCCGGAAACCGCTGTGCAGGTGGTGGAAACCACCGACCGTGAAGCGGTGGGTCAAATGATTACCCTCAGTGAATATATTGACGTGCTGGTGCCCAGAGGCGGCAAGGGTCTGATTGAGCGCATTTCAGTTGATGCACGCATTCCAGTGATCAAACACCTGGATGGTGTCTGCCATGTTTATCTGGATCAGGACGCTGACCACAACAAGGCGCTGGCTATAGCCATCAATGCCAAAACTCATCGTTATGGCACCTGTAATACCATGGAAACCCTGCTGATCCACGAAAGTCGTGCGGCCAGCCTGTTGCCTGCCTTGGCTGCTGCTTATAAAGACAAGGGTGTGGAGCTGCGCGGTTGTGCCCGCTCCAGACTTTTTGCTGCAGATATGCTGGCTGCCATTGATTCCGACTGGACTACCGAGTATCTGGCTCCGGTGCTGGCGATCAAAATTGTTGATTCGCTGGCTGATGCCATCAGCCATATTAATGTTTATGGTTCTCACCACACGGATGCCATCGTCACGGAAAACTTCACTCGTGCACGGCGGTTTCTGGCAGAGGTTGATTCCAGTTCAGTGATGGTGAACGCATCCACTCGTTTTGCAGATGGGTTTGAATATGGGCTGGGTGCAGAAATTGGCATCTCCACCGACAAAATTCATGCTCGTGGTCCGGTGGGGCTGGAAGGCCTGACCTCGCAGAAATACATCGTGTTGGGTGATGGACACATCCGCCAGTGACCAGCGGGATCACGGCATGAAAAGCTCACTGGTTTTGATGTATGGTGGAACCTTTGATCCGGTGCATCATGGTCATCTGCGCAGTGCGCTGGAGCTGACTCAGGTGTTACCCGTGAGTCGGGTGCATCTGATTGCCTGTCAGCTTCCTCCGCATCGCGATCAGCCGGGTGCCAGTGGGGCTCAGCGTCTTGCTATGTTGCAACTGGCGACTGCCAATGAACCCTTGCTGATTGCTGATGACCGAGAGTTGCAACGCGAAGGACCATCCTGGTCAGCAGATACCCTATTGAGTCTGCGCGAGGAGTATGGCAGCTTACAGCCTTTAGCCATGGTGCTTGGTTGGGATGCTTTTCTGGGTTTGCCTCAATGGTCTCGCCGTGAAAGCCTACTGGAGCTGGCGCACCTGATTGTTGTGGCGCGACCTGGACAGATGCATGAGGCCAGTCCGGAGCTGTTGCAACTATTACAACAACATGAGCTGAAACCCGGTGAACAACTGAATGCCACTCCGGCAGGTCGAATTCTGCGCCTGAGTTTGCCCAGTGCCATGCAGGTATCAGCAACCTACATCCGGCGCTTGCTGGGTCAGCAGGCTTCAGCTCGTTATCTGCTGCCGGACACCGTCATTGAATTTATCCGTACCAACCAGCTGTATCAACCCTGATTGGCTGGTGGCACTCAAAACTCCATGGAGTAACAATGCAGCTTGAAGAAATGAAACAGCGGGTACTAACAGCACTGGATGACCTGAAGGCAAAAGATGTAGTGGTGTTGGATGTTGCCGGTGCAACCAGTGTGACTGATTACATGGTCATTGCCAGTGGTACATCTTCACGGCAGGTTGCTGCCTTGGCTCAACATCTGGTGGATGAAATGAGACAGCAGGGTGTGTCGGTACTGGGTATTGAAGGGAAGGATACTGGTGAGTGGGTGCTGGTGGATCTGGGTGATGTGGTGGTGCATATCATGCAGCCGCAGACCCGAGAGTTTTACGAGTTGGAAAAACTCTGGGGGGCTTTTGCCACCCCCGCAATACATCAGGCCTGAGTTTTGAAAATACGGATTCTGGCAGTAGGCCAAAAAATGCCCAGCTGGGTGGAACAGGGTGTGAGTGAATACACCAAGCGCCTGCCGCCTGATTTTCGGGTGGAATTTGAAGAAATTCCGCTGGGTGCCAGACGGCCAGGCAGTGATCTGAAAAAAGCCCTGGCGCAGGAGTCGGATGCCTTGCTGGCTAGAATTAAAGGCAAAGAAAAAGTCATTGCGCTAGATGTGCTTGGCAAATCCTGGAGCAGCGAAAAACTGGCGGAAGAAGCGGCAGCATGGCGTATGGAAGGACGAGATATTGCACTGTTGATTGGTGGGCCGGATGGTTTGTCGGATGCCTGCCTGCAAAAAGCAGAGCAGCGCTGGTCATTATCCGGCCTGACCTTGCCACATCCACTGGTTCGGGTTTTGCTTGCTGAACAGCTGTATCGAGCCTGGACACTCTTGTCCGGCCATCCCTACCACCGCTGAGATGTCACGATGGAATTTCGTCGCCAGATCAAAGACCCATTAAAGGAAGGTCGGATTTTTCAGTTCCGGGCACGCCTGTTGTTGCTGTTGGCGATGTTGCTGTTGGCTGTATTGCTGGTTCGCATGGCCTACCTGCAGGTGTTTCAATATGACCTGCATGTCAGTCGGTCGGAGCGTAATCGAACCACGGTGGAAGCCATGCCACCCACTCGTGGTCTGATTTATGACCGTCACGGGCAGCTGCTGGCAGAAAACCTTCCTAGCCACAGTTTGACACTGACGCGTGAGCTGGCGGGTGATGTTGGCCTGGTGATTCGGCGCATCTGCCAGATACTGGAGATGGACGAAGCCTGTGAAGCCGCTTTGACTGAACGCAGCCGTCAGCGCCGCCGCCCATTTGAACCAGCACTGCTGGTTGATCAGTTGACGGAAGAACAGATTGCACGAGTTTCGGTCAACCGGCATCTGCTTCCGGGTGTGGAGGTTTCCGCCCAGTTGCTGCGCCATTATCCCGGTGGATTGGCCATGTCTCATGCGTTGGGTTATGTGGGGCGTATCAGTGAAGAAGACATGGAGACACTGGATCGCCGTGCGTACAGTGGCACTCACTATATCGGCAAAACAGGCATTGAACGTTTTTATGAAGACCAGCTGCACGGGCAGGTGGGTTATCGCCGGGTCGAAACCAATGCCCGTGGTCGAGTGATCCGTGTGGTGGATTCCGAACCACCCAGTCCCGGTGTGGATCTAACCTTGCATCTCGATGCAGCCCTGCAGCAGGCGGCTTACCAGCTGCTGCAAAACCACCGTGCCGCGCTGGTTGCCATCGAACCTGCAACAGGGGGCATTCTGGCGCTGGTCAGCACACCCGGATATGACCCTAATGCTTTTATCGGCGCACTGGACTCCCATTCATTTGAGCGGCTGCGCCGGGATACCCAATTGCCTTTGTTTGATCGAGCCAGCCGTGGGCAGTATGCACCGGGTTCCACCATCAAACCTTTTCTGGGTCTTGCTGCACTGGAGCAGGGGACTATCACCCGCGAAACCGAAATTTTTGACCCCGGTTTTTACCAGTTACCCAATGATGATCGTCTTTATCGCAACTGGCGGCGTCAGGGCCATGGGGTGGTTGATCTGAGCCGCTCCATTGCCGTTTCCAACAATACCTTTTTTTATAATCTGGCATTTAATCTGGGGATTGATGAAATTTCTGCTTATATGCAGCAGTTTGGTTTTGGTGAACGAACCGCGCTGGATGTGCATGGTGCACGAGAAGGCTTGATGCCTAGTCGCGAATGGAAACGTGCCACCCAGCGCCAACCCTGGTTTCCGGGCGAAACTCTCAGCACCGGTATTGGCCAGGGGTATTGGTTGACTACACCCTTGCAGTTAGCCACAGCCACGGCGGTACTTGCCAACAAAGGGGAGTGGATTGCACCGCGTTTCCTGCAAAAGTCCGAGCCGGAAAACCGCGTACAACTGCCGCAAATCAGCAAGGACAATATCGAACTAAAGGACCCGGAAAACTGGCCTTACATATTCAAAGGCATGGTTGATGTTATGCATGGCCGGGAAGGAACTGCTCGTGCATCAGGTCAGGGAGCGAGGTATCGAATTGCAGGCAAAACGGGAACAGCTCAGGTTTTCAGTCTCAGTCAGGATGAGGAAAGCCCCAGGGGAGATCTGCCGGAACATCTGCGTGATCATGCCATTTACATGGGGTTTGCGCCGGCTGAAAATCCACAGATTGCTCTGGCGCTGATCATAGAAAATTCCGGGGGTGGCAGCCAGGTTGCGGCACCCGTTGCCCGCCAGATCTTTGACCTGCATCTCACTCCTGAACGTCTGGCTCAACTGGAGAAACCCCATGCCCCGTGATTTTCAGTGGCACCTGCCCGGCGCACAATACCACCTGAAGCGTAAAGAAAACCTGCTGACCCGTATTCATTTGGATGGTTTGCTGTTGCTGGCTCTACTGATGTTGATGGGTGTTGGTCTGCTGGTGTTATACAGTGCCTCCGGTGGCAATATGGATATCACCCTGGCTCAGGGATACCGTTTTGCACTGGCATTACTGGTAATGATAATGGTGGCACAGGTGCCGCCACGTTATATGAAACGCTGGGCGCCTGTCGCTTATGCCATCACATTAATTCTATTGTTGGCGGTGTTGGTACTGGGAACCGATGCCAAGGGTGCACAACGCTGGCTGGTACTGGGGCCAGTGCGTTTTCAGCCATCTGAGCTGATGAAACTGGTGTTGCCTTTAATGCTGGCATCTTATCTGTCCCAGAGGCACCTGCCGCCGGGCTGGAAACATCTGTTTATTGCTGCAGCGCTGCTGGTGGTGCCGGTGCTGCTCATTGCTAACCAGCCAGATCTTGGAACCTCTGTGCTGGTGGCGGCAGCTGGTCTGGTGGTACTGTTTTTGGCGGGTCTGAGCTGGAAACTGATCTTTGCTTTTTTGGCACTGGCTACAGCTGCTCTGCCAGGGCTTTGGTGGATGATGCAGGATTATCAAAAAAACCGCGTGTTAACCTTTTTGAATCCTGAGCGTGATCCGCTGGGAACTGGATGGAATATTATCCAGTCCAAAACAGCTATAGGTTCCGGGGGACTGGAAGGCAAGGGTTGGTTACAGGGCACTCAGTCACGCCTGGAGTTTTTACCGGAGCGGCACACCGATTTTATTATTGCGGTGCTGGCTGAAGAAACTGGTCTGGTGGGTGTCACCCTGCTGTTGTTGCTTTACTTTTTCATCATCTGGAGAGGCATGTTGATTGCCATGTCGGTTGATGGAACTTTCAGTCGCTTGATGGCTTCAGCAGTAATATTAACTTTTTTTGTGTATGTTTTTGTTAACATAGGCATGGTGAGCGGATTATTACCGGTTGTTGGTGTTCCGTTACCGCTTGTTAGCTTTGGAGGCACATCCAGCCTGACGTTAATGGCTGGTTTTGGTATTCTTATGTCGATACATACACAAAAGAGCCTGCTCAATAAGTAACTGGCTCAGGGGGTTCAGATGATCTTGATGCGTTTTATGGGGCTGATGCTACTGAGCCTGTTTGCTTCAACCTTTGCTGTCGCCAGTCTTTATGACCCTGCAAAAAGACAGGATGTTGCTGACTTTATTGAAGAAATGGTACGAGATCAGGGGCTGGAGCGAGATCAGCTACAAAAGCTGTTCAGTGACACACAAAAGCGACAGGATATTCTGGATCTGATAGCGCGTCCTGCCGAGCGGGTGCTGGAGTGGCACGAATACCGTGACATATTTGTCACAACGCAGCGGATCAATGCCGGCAAAAAGTTTATGGAACAATATGCCGATGCTTTGCAACGCGCCGAGCAGGAATATGGTGTATCACCGGAAATTATTACCTCCATTATCGGGGTTGAAACCTTTTATGGTCGTAATAAAGGTCGGCATCGTGTTATTGATGCTTTGGCCACCCTGACTTTTGATTACCCGCCGCGTGCTCCATTTTTCCGCCGTCAGCTGATCGAGTTTCTTAATCTGTCCAACCGTTATGGTTTGAACCCTCGTGTACCGATGGGGTCTTATGCAGGCGCAATGGGCTATCCACAATTCATTCCCACCAGTTATCGTGATTTTGCCGTGGATTTCGATGGTGACGGCTTTGCTGATATCTGGACCAATCCGGTGGATGCCATAGGGTCTGTAGCTAGTTATTTCAAAGCTCACGGCTGGCAATTCGGGCAGCCGGTAGTGATGACAGCACAGCTAAAAAATACCAGTGAACTACCGGAATTACGTATCAACCGATTTAATCTGCAGTCCCTGGCTGATTTGCAAGCTGCAGGTATTGTGCCTGAGAAAAAACTGCCACTGGAAACCAAGGTCTTGCCGATGGCTTTTGCATTAAAGGATGGTGAGTTGCATTTGCTGGGATTACAGAACTTTTACGTGATTACCCGTTATAATCACAGCAGAATGTACGCCCTTGCGGTTACAGAACTTGCCGAGGCTTTACGGAACTAACCCATGCATGCTCGCTCTTTAATGCCCATTTTGTGGTTATTACCTTTTGCTGCGCTGCTCAGTGGCTGCTCTGTGGGTGGTGGCGGTGGGGTTTTTGGTGCCCACAGCCCAGGCAGCGGTGGTGGTTATACCCTGCAGGACAAGATTGTAAGTTCTGGTGGTGGGCGATACACCCAGCGTATTGACAGCAAGCCGGTGAATCCACCTGATGTCTCACGTGTACCTGATGCAGTGCCAATCCCTGAGCCTAAAAGCCGGGGGGGCAACGCACCCATTTATGTGGTGTTTGGGCAGACTTACCGAGTGATGGAGTCCAGTCGGGGATTTACCCAGACAGGGATAGCCTCCTGGTATGGCAGTAAATTTCATGGGCATCAGACCTCCAATGGTGAAATCTACGACATGTACGCCATGACAGCTGCACATACTCGTCTGCCACTGCCGACGTATGTCAGAGTGACCAATCTGGATAATAATCGCCAGGTCATTGTCAGAGTGAATGATCGCGGCCCTTTTGTTGGGAATCGTGTAATAGATTTGTCTTATGCCGCAGCTCATCGACTGGATATGCTAAAAACCGGAACAGCAAGGGTGCGTATTGAAGCCATAGATCCAGTGCAGTGGCAGGCTCAGAATAAACGACGCAGTAATCCATCACCGGTCATGGCATCAACCCGTCAGGCTGATAATGTTTTTCTGCAGGTGGCTGCTCTGGGTAATGCTCAGGCTGCCCAGCGATTACAGCAAAGAGTACAGGACCTGACTCAAGCTCCGGTTCGGGTATTGCAGGATTCAGGCAGTAGCAGCCTCTATCGCGTTCAGGTTGGTCCACTGCAAGGGGCTTCCGTTCAAACTGCCATCCAGCAGCTTGAGGCTACAGATCTTGGGCGTCCCATTTTGGTACGCCAGTAACTTTTGTCATTTATAACGGCTTTAGAAGCTGATAAACATCAACGAGGTTGAACAACCAGATGTCTTTTATTTGTGGTCAAAACCAGCAGAACCAGCGTCAGATCAGGTTATACATTCCATTTTTATTCCTTGTCCTGTTTTTATCCTTGTCTGCCCAGGCACAGGTGATGATACCTGCCCCTCCTCAGATTGCAGCAACGTCTTGGGTGCTGATGGATGCTCATAGTGGAAAAATCATTGCTGAGCACCGAGCTGACGAGCAATTACCCCCTGCCAGCCTAACCAAAATGATGACCAGCTACCTGCTGGAGTATGAAATCAAACGGGGTAATGTACAGTTGGATGACATGGTGCGGGTCAGTGAAAAAGCCTGGCGTATGCCCGGATCGCGGATGTTTATTCAGGAAGGCACTTTTGTATCCATCGAAGACCTGCTAAAAGGCGTCATCATTCAGTCTGGGAATGATGCCTCGGTCGCTGTTGCTGAGTATCTGGCTGGTAGTGAGGCTGCTTTTGCTGACCTGATGAATCAACATGCTCGCTCCATGGGCATGGATAATACCAACTTCAGAAACTCCACTGGCCTGCCGGAAGATAACCACTACAGTTCTGCACGGGATATGGCTATTCTGTCACAGAACAAGATCATTCATTATCCCGATCACTACTCCCTTTATTCCGAGCGTGAGTTCACCTACAACAACATCAGCCAATCCAATCGTAATCGTTTGTTATGGCGCGATTCAACAGTGGATGGATTAAAAACCGGCCATACTAATGAAGCGGGATATTGCCTGGCCGCCTCAGCCGTGCGTAATGACATGCGTCTGATTTCAGTAGTGATGGGTGCACGCAGTGAAGAAGGGCGGGCGCAGGAAAGCCAGAAGCTGCTGAGTTACGGCTTCCGTTATTTTGAAACAGCACGCCTGTATGAACAATATCAGGTGCTGGATAATGCCAGGGTGTGGCAGGGCGTTAGAGATAATATCAAGCTGGGTGTGACCGAAGAAGTGTTTGCCACTATTCCCCGTGGACAGCAGTCAGCATTGCGAGCCGAATTGCAGATCAATGATGTGATCAAAGCCCCTATACGTGCCGGTGACCGGCTTGGTGTTTTAAAGGTTAAGCTGGGTGATGAGCTGATAACAGAGCAACAACTGGTTGCACTGGAAAACCTGGATGAAGCCGGTTTCTTTAAGCGCCTGTGGCATAGCCTGCTGTTGTTTTTCACAGAATTGTTCCGCTGATCGACTGCTGGATTCAGGCTGTACTTGCAGCCTGAACCGGCTATAATTGACAAAATTACTCAGTTTTATGGTGTCGCCATGCAACAAGCTCCAAACAATCCGAATGACAACCCACCCAAAATCGAATTTCCTTGCCACTTTCCCATCAAGGTGATGGGTGAGGCCGCACCGGATTTTAAGGCCTGTGTGCTGGATGTACTGGTGGAATCAGAAACCAGCTACCTGCATGAAACTGTTTCTGTGGTGGACAGCAAAAATGGACGTTTTCAGTCCGTGCGTATCACCATCGAAGCACAAAGTGCAGGGCACCTCTCCAGTTTGCATGAAGCATTAAAGGCAACTGGCCGCGTTCAGATGGTTCTTTGATGTCATCAGAGTCAGCACCTCTGGTGGTGCGATTGCTGGGGCGACAGCCTTATGAACCCCTCTGGCACCAAATGCAGGCCTTCACCAATCAACGTGATGCAACCACCCCGGATGAACTCTGGGTGCTGGAGCATGAACCAGTGTTTACCCAAGGACAGGCTGGTAAAGCGGAGCATCTGCTGAATCCGGGCGATATCCCTGTGGTTAAAGTGGATCGTGGTGGTCAGGTGACCTGGCACGGCCCCGGACAACTGATTATTTACCTGTTGCTGGATGTGCGCCGACTCAGTTATGGCGTGCGGGATCTGGTGAATCTGATTGAAGAAAGCCTGATTGAATACCTGGCATCACTGGGCATTGATGCCCATGCCCGACCGGATGCACCAGGTGTCTACATCCGTGGTGGACAGTGGGATGGTGCCAAAATAGCCGCGCTTGGCCTTAAAATCCGCCGAGGCTGCAGCTTTCACGGTTTAAGCTTTAATATCACTTGTGAGCTGGGTGATTTTCTGCGCATTAACCCCTGTGGTTATGCTGGAATGCGAGTGGTGCGTCTGCTGGATCTGTTGCCCGAAACCCAATTTGAAAAGACACAACAGGATTTACTGAACATTCTTTTACGCCGTCTGGGCGTAACACACGTAACCTATTCGACCACCTTGCAGGAGTTGGCATGAGCGCAAATACCCAGGTAAAAAAAGTAGTACAAGGTGAAAAGCTGCGCGGCGCTGACAAAACGGATCGTATTCCGGTCAAAATTATTCCGACTGAAACCCTGCCAAAAAAACCTGAATGGTTGCGGGTGCGGATGCATGTCTCACCGGAGGTGAACCGCATCAAGGAAACTCTGCGCCGTCATAAGCTGAACACGGTTTGTGAAGAAGCCTCCTGCCCGAATCTGGGTGAGTGTTTTCACGGCGGCACCGCCACTTTTATGATCATGGGTGATATCTGTACCCGTCGTTGTCCCTTCTGTGATGTGGCACATGGTAGACCCAACCCACTCAACGCGGATGAACCTCGCGAAATGGCAGAAGCCATTGCTGAGATGAAACTTAAATACGTAGTTATTACCTCGGTGGATCGGGATGACCTGCGGGATGGTGGTGCAGATCACTTTGCCCAGTGCATCAGTGAACTGCGTCAGCGTATGCCAAAACTGGAAATTGAAGTGTTAGTGCCGGACTTCCGTGGTCGTATGGATGTGGCTGTGGATATTCTGCGTCAGACACCGCCGGATGTGTTTAACCACAATCTTGAAACCGTACCCAGCCTGTACAAAAAAGTACGCCCCGGTGCGGATTACCAGTGGTCACTGGATCTGCTGAAGCGCTACAAAGCAGCTTGCCCGGACGTTAAAACCAAATCCGGCCTGATGCTGGGTGTGGGTGAAACCAATGAGCAGGTGCTGGACGTGATGCGGGATCTGCGTGCCCATGATGTCGACATGCTGACACTGGGACAATACATGCAACCCTCTAAAAACCACCTGCCAATAGACCGCTGGGTGACACCGGATGACTTTGCCTGGTTGGCTGAAGAAGGTTACAAAATGGGCTTTAAACACATCGCATCCGGCCCGTTAGTCAGGTCGTCGTACCATGCAGACAAACAGGCGCATGGCGAAAAAATCAGTTAAGCCGTCTGGGTGTTCAGTCCAGAAAACCGCACCACCAGTTGCAGTAACAGGTCATTCAAGGGTTCACCGGAACCTTTGATGGCCTGATCACACTGGTGTGCCAGTTGCAGCAGCTGGTGAGTGCTGGCTTTGTTCAGATGTTGGGTGGCAGCACGGTAGATGGGTTTGCGTTTATCCCAGATGCGCAGTTGCTGACAAGCGGTATCAAAGGGACGACCGGCATCCAGATGGTGCAGCAGGCTGCTGACCTGGCGGATTTCGCGGGTGAGTGCCCACAGCAGTAGCGGTGCTTCACTGCCTTCACTTTCCAGCCCACGCAACACCTTAACAGCACGGGAGGTTTTGCCTTCCAGGCAAGCATCGGCCAGATCAAACAGACTGTAACGGCTGGCATCTTCGATCAACAGCAGCAGTTTTTCTGCCGTCAGGCGCTCACCCGGTGCTACAAACAAACGCAGCTTTTCAATTTCCTGGGCAGCGGCCAACAGGTTACCTTCAACCTTGTCGGCCAGCAGGCTGGTGGCATCCATATCAGCCTGTACACCGGCACTAGCAAGCCGAGCATTGATCCAGCGAGGTAACTGACTGGTTTCCACCGGCCAAATTTGTACCAGCAAGCCATGTTGTTCCACGGCTTTCATCCAGGCACTTTTTTGCTGTGCTGCATCCAGTTTGTTGCTGATGAACAGCAGGCAGTCATTACCCTGCTCACTCATACGGCATAACTGCTGGATGACTTCACTGCCTTCCTTGCCGGGTTTGCTGCTGCCGAGTCGCACTTCCAGTAGTTTGCTGCCACCAAAGAGTGACAGGCTGGCGGTGGCACCCAGCAGTTGTTTCCACTGGAACTGGGCACCTACATCGTGAACTTCACGTTCTTCCACACCCTGCTGACGTGCACAGGCACGAATCATGTCCGCTGCTTCCTGCATCTGCAAGGGTTCGTCGCCGGTCAGCCAGATGACCTGTGGCAGTTTCTTTTTGAGGGTGTCGGGCAGTTTATTGAACGCGATTTTCATAGGTCAGTGCCTGAGTCTTCAGAGTCAGCTGGCGGATCAGGTCATTTTCCATGCTGCGTAGCAGTTCATTACGTAGACTGTCACGAGCCAGTAGGTTGTCATCACGGGTGTACTGGCGCTGGGTGATAAATACTTCATCACTGAACAGCGGTTCACCCTGTTGATCTCTGGCATCAGCGCTCACCTGCAGGGTTAACTCAAACTCCTCCACCTTACCAAACACCACCTGACGCTCACTGGAACCAAAGTCTCGTAACTCCAGTCTCAGACGACTGGTTGCAGATTGGGTAGTGATCAGTACACCGGATTGTTGCAGCTGGCGGCTTAGGGTAGCCGCCAGATTTCCGGCGCCACCCTGACTGGTGATGTAGAGAGGTTGCAGCTCGGCAGGCAGTTCAATGAACCCGCGCAGGCGAAAACCACAGGCGCTGATCAGTACAACCAGCAGCAGTACCAGACTGATTCTGATCTGTGGTTTCAGCCAGCCACTCATTTAACCGATCACCAGATTGATGAGTTTGCCGGGCACAACAATCACCTTACGCAGTGTTTTGCCTTCCAGATGTTTCTGCACTTTTTCATCAGCCAGTGCCAGTTTCTCAATGGTGGCCTGATCGGCATCCGCAGGCAGTTGCAGCTGAGCACGGGGTTTGCCGTTAATAGAAACACCCATTTCGATGGTGTCACGCGTCAGGGCAGATTCATCCAATTGTGGCCAGGGTGCATCAATGGCTGAGCCGGTATGACCCAGATCCTGCCAGAGTTGGTGGCAGATATGTGGTGTGATGGGTGACAACATCACCACCAGTGCCTGATAAGCTTCACGCGCTACAGCCAGACTGAGTGGATCAACATCATCAAAACGTGACAGCTGATTGGTCAGCTCCATCATGGCAGCAATGGCGGTGTTGAAGGTGACACGGCGAGCCATGTCATCCGTAACCTTGCTGATGGTTTCGTGGGTTTTGCGGCGCAGGTCTTTTTGTTCTTCAGTCAGCTGGTTGAGATCCAGCGTGCCGGGTTGACCAGCCAGCAGATGCTGGTGTACCAGTCGCCACAAACGCTTGAGGTAACGATTGGCACCTTCCACACCAGAATCTGACCATTCCAGCGACTGATCGGGAGGGGAGGCAAACATCATGAACAGACGCACGGTATCCGCACCGTAGAGGTTAATCATCGACTGAGGATCAACACCGTTGTTCTTGGACTTGGCCATTTTTTCCATGCCACCGATCTGCACCGGCTGGCCGTCAGTGATCAGACGGGCGCTGACTGGGCGACCTTTGCTGTCTTTTTCAACTTCGACATCCGCTGGGTTAAACCAGTCTTTGCCACCGTTGGGAGCATCACGGTAGAAGGTTTCTGCAATCACCATGCCTTGAGTCAGCAGGCGCTTGAAGGGTTCATCGGAGTTGACCAGTCCAAAATCACGCATCAGTTTGTGGAAAAAACGCGAATACAACAGGTGCAGGATGGCGTGTTCAATACCACCGATATAAATATCCACCGGCAACCAGTAGTTGGCGCGGTCATCCAGCATGGCTTCGTTGTTGTCGCTGGAGCAGAAACGAGCGTAATACCAGCTGGACTCCATAAAGGTGTCAAAGGTATCGGTTTCACGCTGCCAACCGTTATCCAGCTCGTAGAAGGCCGGCATTTTTTTGATCGGTGAACCACCGGAGGCATCAAACTCTACATCCAGCGGTAAGGCGACGGGCAGGTCTTCATCACGCACCGAACGGGTTTCGCCGTTGGAGCCGTTTTCCACCGGAATCGGAGCGCCCCAGTAGCGCTGACGGGATACACCCCAGTCGCGCAGGCGGAAGTTAATTTTGACCCGACCCTTGCCCTGATTTTGCAGCTCACCAGCGATGGCATTAAAAGCGGCTTCAAACTCCAGTCCGTCATACTGGGCAGAATGCACCAGACGGCCTTTTTCAGTGAAAGCAGCTTGAGTAATGTCACAGGCTTCACCGTTGACTGGCTCAATCACCTGTTCAATGGCAATGTTGTATTTGGTGGCAAATTCCCAGTCGCGCTGGTCGTGCCCCGGAACCGCCATCACGGCACCTGTACCGTATTCCATCAATACAAAGTTGGCAACCCAGACAGGAATTTCACGGCCAGACAAGGGATGTACGGCTTTAAAGCCGGTCGCCATGCCTTTCTTTTCCATCACCGCTAGTTCGGCTTCGGAAGTACCACCCTTGCTGCACTCCACCAGAAAATCAGCCAGTGCCGGGTTGTTTTCAGCAGCGGCTTTGGCCAGCGGATGACCGGCAGCCACAGCAACATAGGTCACACCAAACAGGGTGTCTGGGCGGGTGGTGTAAATTTCCAGACCTTCAGGCATCAGCTCAGCAGCCTGGCCTTTCAGTCCAAAGGTCATTTCCACACCACGGGATTTACCAATCCAGTTGCGTTGCATGGTTTTGACCTGTTCCGGCCATTCCACCTTGTCCAGATCAGCCAATAGTTCTTCAGCATAATCGGTGATTTTCAGGAACCACTGGGGGATTTCTTTGCGCTCCACCAGTGCACCGGAACGCCAGCCGCGTCCATCAATAACCTGCTCGTTGGCCAGTACCGTCTGATCCACCGGATCCCAGTTGACCATGGCATTTTTTTTGTAAACCAGACCCTTGTCGACCAGCTTGCCAAAAAACCACTGTTCCCACTTGTAATAAGAGGCATCACAAGTCGCCAGTTCACGGCTCCAGTCATAAGCAAAACCCAGGGCTTTTAACTGGCCACGCATGTAAGCAATGTTTTCTTTAGTCCACTTGCCCGGTGCCACCTTGTTTTTGATAGCAGCATTTTCTGCGGGCAGGCCAAAAGCATCCCAGCCCATTGGCTGCATGACATTTTTACCCTGCAGGCGCTGGAAACGGCTGATCACGTCGCCGATGGTGTAGTTGCGCACATGCCCCATATGCAGTTTGCCGCTGGGGTAGGGGAACATCGACAGGCAGTAGTATTTTTCGCGGCTGGCATCTTCGATGGCTTTGAAACACTGATTTTTATCCCAGAAACTCTGAGCCTGCTGCTCCAGTACACTGGGTTGATAGTCGGGGATCTGGGTGTCCATTTTGTCTCGATTTGTCAGTTGGATCAGTCAAAAAAGCTAGCCGCTAAGGATACACCAAGCAGCCTGCAAGATGTAGGTGATGCAAGGTTGAAAATGTTATGCTGATTTTTTGTGAACAGGCTTTTTGTGAACAGGCTTTTTGTGATGCATACACCTTCTGTAGAAACCTCACCGCTGGGCAAGGAAACCCGCTACATCAATCAGTATGATCCTGGATTGTTGTATCCCATCCCGCGTCAGGCTGCCCGTGAGCAACTGGGTCTGGTTGCTTCATCCCTGCCTTTTAAGGGTGTGGATATCTGGAATGCTTATGAAGTGTCCTGGCTGAACACACGTGGTAAACCGCTGGTGCGCCTGGCCGAGTTTCGGGTTCCGGCGGACTCTCTAAACATCATTGAGTCAAAATCCTTCAAGCTCTACCTCAACTCTTTTAACCTGACCCGTTTTGATAATGAGGCTGAAGTGGTGGCGCGTCTGCAGAAAGATCTGTCTGGTGCAGCGGCAGCTCCGGTTGAAGTGCGCCTGTACAGTGTGGAGCAGGGTTTACAGCCTCAGCCGCTGGCAGGTTTGTGTATTGATGATCTGGATATTGACGTAAAACACTACACTCCAGAACCCGCCTTGTTGCAGCTGGATTCTGATATGCCCACTGAAGAAACCCTGGTCAGCCATCTGCTGAAATCCAACTGTCCGGTCACCGGTCAACCGGACTGGGCGAGTGTTCAGATCCATTATCGTGGTTCAAAAATAGATCGGGCTGGCCTGCTGGCTTATCTGATTTCTTACCGAGAAAAAGGTGATTTCCACGAGGCTTGTGTAGAGCAGATTTTTTGTGATCTACAGCAGTCTTGTGCCCCGGAGTTTCTGAGTGTGTATGCACGTTATGTGCGTCGTGGTGGTCTGGATATCAACCCGTTTCGCTCTAGTGAAGTGATACAACCCAACAACCTACGTTTGTTGAGGCAATAAACAACATGCCCTTTAGGGCGGGAGGATGTCAACATCTTACACAAAATGCCCATGAATTTACTTCCAAAGCATCATGTTTTCAAAAACAGCCGACTCCTACTATCAAAAAGGTGCTAATCATGGCATCGCCAACTGATAAAGGAGTTTCCCATGTGGATAAAACCTTCCTATACTGACTTGCGTATCGGTTTTGAAGTCACTATGTACTTCTCAAACCGCTAACCGCTGACGGATGCCGGCTGTCAGTCGGCATCCTTATTGATACTGAAAACTGCTGATGAGAAGAATAAATAATGCAGATACAGATACTGGGCTCAGCTGCCGGTGGTGGTTTTCCGCAATGGAATTGCAACTGTGATAATTGCTCCGGTGTGCGTAAAGGGATAATTCAAGCCCACCCCCGAACACAATCTTCAATTGCTGTTAGTGGTGATGGTAAGCAGTGGATACTGTTTAATGCCTCACCGGATATCAGGGCACAGCTAGAAAGCTTCCCCCCTTTACAACCCTCGCGAGGTAAACGGGACACCGGTATTGCTGCGATTGTGCTGATCGATAGCCAGATCGATCATACCACTGGGTTGCTGATGTTGCGTGAAGGTTGTCCACATCAGGTTTGGTGTACAGCGCAGGTTCATGAAGACCTGACAAGTGGTTTTCCGGTTTTTAATATGCTCAGTCACTGGAACGGGGGGCTGGAGCATCACACTATCCCTATCGACTCTCCGGTTAATCGTTTCACTATTCCAGCGGCTCCGACCTTGGAGTTTTTTGCTATCGCGCTGCAGTCAAGTGCTCCACCTTATTCGCCACATCGTAATGATCCCCATGTAGGTGATAACATCGGCGTACTGATACGGGATACACAGAGTGGGCGCTCGTTGTTTTATGCGCCGGGTCTGGGGCAGCACGACAGAGCCTTGCTTGAGGTGATGGCCAGTGCAGACTGTTTGCTGGTGGATGGCACCCTATGGTGTGACGATGAGTTGCTGCTTAGCGGGGTGGGCGACAAGCTGGGTGTGCATATGGGGCATTTGCCGCAGTCAGGCTCTGATGGGATGATAGCGCTGTTGGATGCTTTTCCAAATGCACGCAAGATTCTGATTCACATCAATAATACCAACCCAATTCTGCGTGAAGACTCTGCTGAGCGAGCTGAACTGACTCGCCACGGTATCGAGGTGGCGCATGACGGCATGAGCCTGACGCTTTAAGGAGCCTTCACTATGAGCACAGATACCCTGATCAGTCCCCCTAATGTTAGTACACCAATGACCCCGAAAGCCTTTGAACAGGCATTACGTGCCAAAGGGGCGCTGTACCATATCCACCATCCGTATCATAAAGCGATGTATGAAGGGCGTGCGACACCCGAGCAGGTGCGCGGCTGGGTGGCCAATCGGTATTACTACCAGATCAATATACCGATGAAAGATGCCGCCATTATGGCGAATTGTACGGATCGTGACGTGCGCCGTCACTGGGTGCAGCGGATCCTGGATCATGATGGTTTTGAGGATTCAGAGGGCGGAATAGAAGCCTGGCTGCAGTTGGGTGAGGCGGTCGGTTTGACACAGGAGGAGATCATCTCGCAGGAGCATGTCTTGCCGGGAGTGCGTTTTGCGGTAGATGCTTATGTCAGCTTTGCCCGCCGTGCCACTTGGGAGGAGGCGGCCAGTTCATCGCTAACGGAGCTGTTTGCACCTGAGATACATCAATCGAGACTGGATCGATGGCCGGAGCATTATCCTTGGATTGATCCGAAGGGGTATCAGTACTTTCGTAATCGACTGAGCGAAGCACGCCGGGATGTAGTTCATGGTTTGCAAATCACTCTGGATCATTATCGAACCTTGGCTGAGCAGCAGCGCATGCTGGAGATTCTGCAATTCAAATTGGACGTGCTCTGGAGCATGTTGGATTCGATGAGTCTTGCCTATGAGCTGGAGCGTCCACCCTACCATACCGTGACACAAGAAACGGTGTATCACAGAGGGCTGTTCCGGTGAACGATATCAGAGCATTGAAGCTTAATCCCATGTTTCGTCTTCAGTGGGAGGTCGCACAGGAGGCGTGGGTACTGCTTTATCCAGAAGGGATGGTCAAGCTGAATTCCAGTGCTGCAGCCGTTCTCAGTTATGTTGATGGGCAACGCTTGACAGCTGATATTGTACAGGCTCTGCAGCAGGATTATCCTCAGGCTGAAGGTTTGGCCGATGATGTTGCAGCCTTTTTGCAGGAAGCTCACAAAAATAACTGGGTAATCTATGACTGAGCGATCATCAGCCCATCACCAGCGGCAGCCCCTCTGGCTTTTGGCCGAGTTGACCTATAAATGTCCGTTGCAGTGTCCCTACTGCAGCAACCCGGTTGATTTTTCTGCCGCTGGTGAGGAGTTGAGTACTGAGCAGTGGCTGGACTTGTTTGTTCAGGCGCGTGAGTTAGGGGCGGCACAACTGGGGTTTTCCGGTGGTGAGCCACTGGTGCGCCAAGATCTGGAAGTGTTGATCAAGGGTGCGCGTGATCTGGGCTTTTATACAAATCTGATTACTTCAGGCATAGGGCTGACGGCAGACAGAATTGCAGGCTTTCGCCGCGCCGGGCTGGATCATATACAGGTCAGTTTTCAGGCGTCGGATGAGCAGGTAAACAATATGCTGGCCGGATCGGCCAAAGCTTTTCAGCAGAAGCTGAAGATGGCGCATGAGGTTAAGGCTCAGGGGTATCCGATGGTGCTCAATTTTGTCACTCATCGTCATAATATCGACAACATAGATCGCATCATTGAGCTGTGTGTTGAGCTGGAAGCCGACTATGTCGAATTGGCGACCTGTCAATATTACGGTTGGGCATTAGAGAATAGGGCGGCTCTCTTGCCAAGTCGCGAGCAACTGATCAGGGCAGAAAGGATCACCAATGAATATCGTCAGCGCCTAGAGGGAGAGGGCAAAAGGATTAAACTCATCTTTGTGACGCCTGATTATTATGAAGAGCGTCCGAAGAAGTGCATGAATGGTTGGGGTGAACTGTTTTTAACAGTGACTCCTGACGGTACTGCCTTACCTTGTCACAGTGCACGAATGCTCCCTTTGTCTTTTCCGAATATAAAAGAGCACACACTCAGGGATATCTGGCATCACTCGTCCGGCTTTAATTATTTCCGTGGTGATGACTGGATGAGTGAACCCTGTCGCAGCTGTGTTGAAAAAGAAGATGATCTTGGTGGCTGTCGCTGTCAGGCATATCTGTTAACCGGCGATATGCATGGTGCCGATCCGGTCTGCAGTAAGTCTTCCCATCATGATGTGATCCTCAAAGCACGCACCCAAGCGGAAATAGAGATGAATCAGCCAGAGATGATCTACCGCAATGAGCGCAACTCCAGACTGATTTGCAAGGGTTGAACGGTTTGATATAGCGAGTTCTGATATGAAAAGAACGCTTACAGCGGCAGATGCAGTAGCAGCGACGGTCGAATATGGATCTGTTCAAGCACAAGCAGGGCTCGTTTTCTGGATTGCCTATGAACCATATACGGGCTGTAATCGCCTTTACTGTCTGGATTTTCTACGTCAATCCACTAGATGCCTGACACCTGAAGGGATGAGTGTGCGTAGCAGAGTCCATGAGTATGGTGGTGGGGCCTGGTCAATCATCAGCATGACAGGGGTTGCTTGGGTTAATGATCAGGATCAGCAGATATGGCTGACCGTATGGGATTCCACATCCTCTACGTCACAACAGCCAAATCAGATAGATAGCAGCAGTTATCGGCTGACCTCACAAATGAATATGCGTTTTGCCGATCTGACCTATGATCCCGTTCGTCACTGGTTGCTGGCGGTGGCTGAAATTCATGAAGAAGCTGAATCAGCAAAGGGCGAAGAAGTATGCAATCTTCTGGTTGCTATCTGTCTTAAAAGCGGAAACCTAACGGTTTTGGCAAAGGGAGCGGATTTTTACGCAGCACCCGCCCTTAGTCCTGATGGGCGTTGGCTGGCCTGGGTGGAATGGAAACATCCGGCACAGCCTTGGCTGAATACGTGTGTCCGCCTAGCTGATCTTGATCATCCTGATCAGGAGGCAGCAGTGATGAGATCAACGGATGATCAGGTGGCTTGGCTGCAGCCGCGCTTTTCTCCCGATGCTGAGCTATTGGCTGTAGGTGATATTGATAACTGGTGGAATCTGTTCAAACTCTCTAAGACAGAAGTGCCAAAACCCCTAACGGATACTGTGCAGGCTGAGTTTACCCAAGCTCCGTGGCAGCTTGGATTGTGCAGTTATGGTTGGAGCTCTCATGGCGAACTTCTAGCGATTGTTCAGGCAGGGGGTTATTCGTCGCTGCGGCGTTATCAGGCAGATCTCCAATGCTGGCTAACACTGTCCTTGCCTTTCACTCGTCTGTACAGCCTAGCGTTGTCCGGTGACTATGCCTACATGGTGGCAGAGAGCCCTGAGTGTTTGTCAGGCATCATCATGCTTAATCTGAGCGATAACCGATGGCACTACCTGTGTGGTGGGGCTGAACCAGCTTGTCATGTATCTCTACCGCAGGCGCGTAGCTGCCCGCTGAATGAGGGTGATGAACTGCCATTTTTTTATTACCCGCCTCATTCTGCCTCAATCCCATTGACTACAAATGCAGCTCCACCCTTAATTCTGCTGATTCACGGTGGGCCCACATCCTCTACCGCGCCGGTGTTTAATCCGCGCATTCAATACTGGACTCAGTGTGGGTTTGCCGTGGCTGATCTGAACTATCGTGGCAGCTGTGGTTATGGTCGACGTTATCGACTGATGCTACAGAGTCGCTGGGGAATTGCTGATGTCGAAGATGCCGAGAGTGTGGTCGACTGGCTGGTGAGTCAGGATTTGGCGGATGCACAAGCACTGTTTATCCGTGGGCAAAGTTCTGGTGGTTATACGGTACTGATGGCTCTGCTAAGCAGCCAGCGCTGGTGTGCTGGTGCCAGTCTTTATGGTATCAGTGATTTGCAACGCTTGGCACAGACAACGCATAAATTCGAATCCCGCTATCTAAACTGGTTGATTGGTGATCCTGATGATCAGGAGCTGTTTCGTCAACGCTCACCCTATTATCTGGCCGATGGCTGGCAGACACCGGTGATCTTCTTTCAGGGGAGAAAAGATAAAGTTGTGCCTCCAGAGCAGACGCTGCGCTTGCAGGCACGATTGCAGCAGGCAGGTGTGAGGGTCGAGGCCTGTCTATTTGATGACGAGGGACATGGTTTCAGGCTGGCTTGTAATCAGCAGCAGGTGCTAGAGCAGGAGATGGCTTTTTATCTAAACAGTTTGGAGGCTGCAAAAGGCCAGTTATCAGATAAAAGAAATATCAAAATAAACCAGTCAAACCGAGCGAGCTGCGGGCGCTGATCAGCCATCTGCTGAACAGCGCTGCCACTTGGATCTACTACCTGCACAAAGCACTTCATCGGCGCAGATAATGTGTGAAATCGATATCACTGGCCGTCAGTATGGCCTGCACACGGCTGTGTACTCCGAGCTTTGATAATATAGCAGAGACATGAGCCTTGACCGTGGTTTCAGCGATGTTCAGGTTGTAGGCGATCAGTTTGTTAGAATCACCCTTCACCATCCTTTCCAGAACCAGCAACTGACGTCGGGTCAAGGATAACAACCGCTCAACGGGCATCTCATTCATGTTTCGCCTACGCCGTCCCGGCTCGTTGTTCGGCTGATGCATAATATCTGACGGTAGATAAATATTTCCGTTGAGTATCTGCTGCAGTGCATCTGTCATCTGACCGCGGTGGGAGGACTTGGAAATAAATCCGATCGCGCCGCAGGTAATGGCCTGAAGCACCACCTGTTTATCATCTTCGGCAGATATGATAACAACCGGCGTAGTGGGTGCTTCATTGCGTAATGAAATCAGGCCATTCAGTCCCTGCATGCCAGGCATGTTCAGATCCAACAGGATCAGGTCCAGCTCTTTATCTATACGAGCCAGTTCTAGGGTGGATTCAAGGTTCTCCTTTTCGATGATCTCGGAACCCACAAAATGACTACCGATCACATGAGTGATGGCATCACGGAACAAAGGATGATCATCAGCGATTAGTATTTTATACATTGTTTATCCCTCTTATCGTTATTATCAGGGAATAAAGATCACCACGACGAACAGTGCATCATTACTCACAGGTGCGTCAGGGTATCTCTCCGGTTGCGGTTAATAAGGCATCTGCTGACAAGGGTTCAGGATGGGTTGCCTGCAGGGGTAATCCTGCTTCAAGCCATCCATCACTACCTTCACGGTACCAGTAAAGCTGTGTGTAGCCCCAGGCAGCAGCACGCTTGACCGCATTCCAAGACATCCAGCAATCAGCTGTACAGTAGATTACCACAGGGTGTCCGCGGTTGGCTTCAGTCCACTGATATAGGTGTCCAGCAAAGTATTCTATCCAGTGATCCTCCGTGAACCCCCAGCCAACATTTGGCAGCCAGAAACTGCCCGGAAGCGTTTGGCGAGGGGTTGTGTAGATAAAAATACCATCACGCCAAGTGATCGGCTGCACATCGATCAACAGGGAGCCTGGCTGCGCCTGCACCAAAGATTGAAGCTGCTCGGTGCTGATGCGTACACCACCTTCAGCTGTCTCGGGTGTGGGGCTACGGTAGTGGCTGATACGGTAGCCTTCAGCCGAGAAACGCGGCAGGTTGTCATCGGCTATGGATGGGGCTGACATGAGCAGGATTACTCCACACCCCCAACACACTAACGTGAACGGACAGGTGTTTGAATGATGAGACATGGTTCACGATTCCTCTGCTTGCCTGTCACATTATTACACATGAGTTCTGTCGCTGATTAAATAGTACCATAGACAAAAAAAAGTACCAAAGTTGCATATTCGCCAGGTTAGCAAAAACCGCGTAAACCCTCGCCCAATCGGGCGCTGATATCAGCGGATGACTGCGAAGCAGTCATGGGTTGTTGCTCATATACAGGCATCTTGGCCTGAAATTAAAGGCCAAGAAAGATCTCAAGCCTTCACGCAGATGAAGGTTTTGCGGGGGATGATGATTCAATTCGCTCTGGACGAAAGCCAAGCACGGCAAGAACACAGAAGAAAAAGGTAGTCAGCAGTGTGATGATCAGTGTTGATAAATTGAGTTGCAGATAAAGGGCATGACGTACTAGCTCAACAGCATGGGTGAAGGGGTTAAGCAGGCATACCCAGTACAGCCACTCGCTGCTTTCACGCATCCGCCACAGCGGATAGAGAGCCGATGAGATGAAAAACATCGGGAAAATGACAAAATTCATCACACCGGCAAAGTTTTCCAGATAACGTATCCTAGATGAGAGAAACAGGCCGATTGCACCTAGCAGGATGGAGGTTAACAGCAGGGTTGGCATCACCGTCAGCAAACCTGTGTAAGGTAGGTCAATCCTCATCATCAGGGCGATAGCCAGAAACGCATAAACTTGTAATAGTGAAATCAGCGCAATTGACATCAACTTGCACAGTAGCAGCCAGCTACGCGGCAGCGGGCTCATCAGCAGTACCCGCATACTACCCATCTCCCGGTCATAGACCATCGACAGCGCACTTTGCATACCATTGAACAGCAGAATCATGCACATCAGTCCCGGAAGGATATAAGTTTCATAGGTAATGTAGGTCTGATAGGGGGGGGTGATTGACAGCCCCAGTGCAGCACGAAATCCGGCAGCAAACACCACTAACCACAGGAGTGGGCGCACCAGCGCACTGAAAAAACGCGAGCGCTGTTGAATAAAGCGCTGAAACTCGCGGCGCAGAATACCTTTGAAGCAGATGAACCAAGCGCGAGTATTCATGTTGTTTCCTGCTGTAAACCGGTGATCTTCTCAAATGCGCTACCCAGCTCGAAAGTGCCGCTTTGTTTGCAGATCTCTTTAGCCGAAGCGTTAGCAAGTAGAGAGCCATGATGCAGAATCAACACCTGATCTTCAGTAGATATCTCTTCAATTAGGTGCGTTGTCCAGAGAACCGTCAACTGCTGTTCATGGCATAGATGGCGGACATGCCGGTTCAGGTCAATACGTGCACGAGTATCCAGCCCACTTGTTGCCTCATCCAGCAGCAGAACCGAGGGGCGGTGCAACAACGCTCGTGCTATCTCAACCCGACGGCGGTGACCACCATTGAGCTGTCTGACACGATCATGCAAACGTTCACTGAGTTGCCAGCGTGCCATCTCGGTTTCAGCACGATGCCTAGCTTCCTTCGGTGGTATGCCATGCAGTGCTGCATGGTACTGCAGGTTTTGCAGCACCGTCAGATCAAGGTCCAGCGTGCTTTGCTGAAAGACCACGCCGAGTTGCTGCATCAAAAGGCGAGGCTGGCGTTTCAGATCCACCCGGTTAATGCTGACCTCTCCCTGCTGCAAGCTCAGCAGGCGTGTCAGCAGTGACAGCAGGGTGGTTTTTCCGGCACCATTGGGACCCAGCAGGGCTGTGAAGCTTCCATCAGGCAGGGTGAAATTAAGATCCTTCAATGCCTGACGTGCGCCATAATTGAAACTTAATCCCTTGATCGCAATGCTCATGGTTTTGTCCTGTCAGGGGGCTGCGACCACACCCCAGGGGTAACGTCCCACCTGTAGGGTTTTGATGACCTTAAGTTTTTCTACATCAATGATGGATACATCCCCGCTGACGCCGTTGGTCGAAATAACAAACTTGTCATCCGGTGTTAATCCAACTCCCCAGACACGTCGGCCAACCAGCAGGTAGTCGATCACCTCGTAGGTTTTTGCATTAATGACGGCGACATGGTTGGCAGGGCCAAGAGCAACAAAGGCATAACGTCCATCTCGTGTCAGTTGGATGCCAACCGGTTGAATACGATCAGGGTGAACTCCTTTGATGGCGAAACCTATCTTGTGCACTTCGGAGCGTGATTTCACATCATAAATGGTGACAGTGCCGCCTATCTCTGCGGAAGCCCAGAGTCGCTTCGAATCGTGTGTGAACTCAACATGCCGTGGGCGCTGATCTATCAGCGTGTTATCCACCAGTTCAAGGGTTTCGGTGTCGATCCAGTGCAGCATATTGGTTGTTTCACTGGTGTTGACTGCCCAGCGTCCATCCGGACTGACACCCATACCTTCCGGTTCAATCCCGACCTCGATCTGTGCCAGTACCTGATTGGATTCAACATCAATTACCGATACAATATCGTCATCCTCGTTGGCGATAAACAGCAAGCGGTCATTCGGATGCAGTGCAAACTGCTCAGGATCGTCACCCGAGGGAAGATCCTTGATGAATGCAAATGTCTTGGCATCGTAAACTTCAACACGGTCTGAGTCGCTGGCGCAGACATACAGCTTGCTGTAATCGCTGCTCATCAGAATACCTCGAGGGCGCATACCAACTTCAAAGGTATTAGTTACCTCCCATTTTTTGGTATCAATAACCGAAATAGTGTTGTCGCGCTCATTGGATATAAACACGGTACCGGCAAAAAGTGAGCTGCTGAACAGCAGGGCACTGGATAGGATTCCAAACAGTAGTTTCTTTTTGAGCATGATGTTCTCCCATTTTTTATAGTTGGATTTAATTGACTGAACATTGGCTCTCTGGCTTGTCATAACCAAGAGTGTCAAGATCGGTGATCGGGTGCAGGAAGCCTTCTTGAGGGGATTGGGAAACCAGTGCTCTAGAATGCACCAGCGGTATAGGTTGTTTTAGCTGGCCGCTCCAGCCACGGTATTCCAAGCGCCGACCTTTGAAGCCAGCCAGTTGAAATTTATCGGAGAGAATAAAGGCACGAACTTCAACAGGGTTAATGCTGCGCAGGTTAGTGATCGCTTCGCCAACACTGCGAACACCGGCCCAACTGGCGTAATCCAACTCGTTCATCCAGCGGCCTGCATGTGCCTCAAACCGGCTATGCAGCTGGGCGGCACCCCAAGCCTCTACAGCCTTGTGCCAAGCAACTGGCATCATTCCTTGGGTACCGGCAACCGGGCGAGGAAGCCAAGTATTATAGAGCACATACTCTCCGAAGTGACCCTGCTCATCGGCCACAATGACTACGTCATAATCACTCGCACGGGTAAATATTGGTAACTCCTGCTGTGCTGTGCGGCGTAGATCAGTATCAAAACTCCATGCTTTTTCTTCAATAATTCTGGCTCCGAACCGATTTGCAGCTCTCCTGACGGCAGCGGCATAAGCCCTGTCTTCCGGCTGCTGACCTGTGATTAACAACCATTTGCGCCATCGGCGACTGACCAGCCACTGTGCCATAGCGTCGGTCAGCATGGCGCGGGAGGGGAGGGTATGCAGCAGTCCGGGAATACATTGATCCACACGCAGTGCATCATCCTTGCTGCCAGCGTTGAAAATCAGTGTTTCAGGGCTTAGTGCTGTTTGCAGGCTGCGTAGTTGGTCTGTTGGCAGATTGGCGACAAAAAAACGCACACCCTCCTCATGAAAGCGTATTGCTGCATCAAGAATCTCAGCAGCATCATCACTTTGCAGCGCATCAAGCTGATAACGGTGCTTCAGAAAGCGTCCGGTTGCGCTGTTATCTTTAATAGCGACCTCAGCACCGCGCAACCCTTTATCCTCCGGCTCTGGAAAACTGTTGGACAGCAACGGCCCCGTATCGGCCAGATAACCCAGATAGGCAATACGCACTTTGAGTTCGTCAGCCTGTATCAGTGGGGAAATGCAGCTAGCGACCAGTAGACAGGTTAAGAATGAAGCCTTGTGCAGATATTTTTTTATGGTGCTCATTATTTTACCTGATTTTTTGTGTTGAGGTGATCCTGTATTTTGCCTCAATAATCCTAGCCTAGCCAGTGATGGGTACTTATTGAATGTTAACAAGGTAGTAATTATTTAGTTCTTAAGTATCATTATCAGCCTAAATTGATTCTACTAAGATGGATGGGATACTTTAAAAAAATACAAAAAAAGGTTGTCTTATGTCGTTTATCTTGTCCTGCTCAAGAAGATCTGTATTACTCCTGCCAATTTTGTCTCTGGTCATTCTGCTGTCTCCATCCGCTCAATCAGCAGGTGATCTAACACAGCGTCCAGATCGTCTGCCAGTGCTGACCCTGGGCAAGCTGACCGAAACAGAGTTGTTGGATTACTTTATGGCGCCTACCGAATATCGTTTGGAAACAGGCAAGTCGTATCGTCTGAAAGTTCAGGCATCAGGCCTCAAGGAATATGCTCTGCAGGCACCTGAGTTCTTCAGCAGCATCTACATCCGCAAGGTTGAAGCTGGTGGTGTGGAGATTAAAGGTGTGGGTCTGAGTGAGCTGGAGTTCGAAGAGGAGGGTGAAGCTGAGATCTTTTTTGTACCCATACGAAGTGGTGAATTTTCCTTTTATATAAAAGGCCATGAAAAGCGCGGTATGACAGGTGTGTTTATTGTTGAGTAATTCATTAATGACTCAGGCAGTTTAATGCTGCAATAGCACCGTAGAGTAGCTCCTGGCTGAAAGCAAGGGATCCGGTACTTTAGTGCATGAACAATAGATAAAAATGTTAATTACTTCCGTGAAGTGATCTGGCTAACATTTAACTGTGAGCACTGGATGTATCTATGTTCCGGCTGTATTAGTATCAAATAATAAATCCAAAAATAGGTGATGTTGATGAGTCTACAAATTAAAAACTCCGGATTACTGTCTGTTGCTGCTGTGGCACTTGTGTCCGGCCTTATTGTGTCCGGTCTTGTGTTGGCACACGGCGATGTCACACCACAACCGGTCGAAACCAAGGGCTTGACCCCGCTAGGTGATGACTGGCTGGAAGAGAACCCTTATCAACCTGAGCATAACGAGTATGAGGTTGCAGTCAAAATCGGCGCATCGGCCTATAACCAGAACTGCGCACGCTGTCATGGACTGGAAGCAATATCGGGTGGCATCGCACCGGATCTGCGTGAGATGGAGAATGGCATAGAAGGAGATGAATGGTTTATTTACCGTGTACGCGAAGGTGCTGTACGGGATGGTCGCGTCTATATGCCGCGTATGGCTGATTATATGGATCAGGAAGCAGTTTGGGCAATACGTGCTTGGCTGGAGACTGTGAGCCATGATCGTTAAGTATCGCATCATCAGCTATGTGGTACTGGTGTCGGGGCTGTGCCTTTTGCTGTCAACTCAGTTATCTGCTCGCCCTTTTGATGAGTTGATGGCTTCAGGATATCTGCGGGTGGCGGTGTATCAGGACTTTCCTCCTTACTCATTTATTAGTGAAGCTGGCGAAGCAGCCGGTGTGGATATTGAGATTGCGCAGCATATCGCTGATCAGCTGGACTTGCAGCTAGAACTCTTCTGGATGGTTCCGGATGAGGATCTGGGTGATGATCTGCGCAATTATCTATGGCGCGGGCATGTGCTGGATCATGAGCACAAACATGAACGCTTGTCTGGCAAAAAAGTAGCAGACCTAATGTTGCGAGTGCCCTATGACCGGGCGTTTAACTACGCCCGTGGTTATATTGGACAAGGTGTGTATGCCTATCAAAATGATCTGATCGTTATGATGGCCCCCTACCAGCAGGAGACCTGGAAGCTTGCGCATGATCGTGAGCGTCTTGAGCAGGTACGCACTCTGGCGGTTTTCCAGTATCACCCAGTGGGTGTGGAGATGGAGACAGTGCCTGCCTTCATGCTGACTTCAGCTTTTAATGGCAATCTGCGCCATCAGGTCAAACATTTTCGCTCTCCTCGTCAGACATTTGAGGCAATGACCACGGGGGAAGTGGCGGCCATGCTGGGTATGCGTGCTGAGGTGGAGTGGCTGTTGCAACAGCATGGGGATGATCGTTATCAGATAGCTGAGACCACCTTCCCTGCCATGGGCAAGCCGCACTGGGATATTGGTATCGCTGTGCGAGAAGCGGATCGACAGCTGGGGTATCTGGTTGAAGGCATCATAGAACCGATGGTTCTCAACGGCAAGATGGCTGAAATTTTCAGCCGCTACGGGCTGACCTATCAGAAACCAGCCTTTCATGAATTTTAAGGTTATCAAACTGCTGAGGTGTGTAATGGCGACTCGTTTCTGTTTCAGCCGTCCTCTGTGTGTAGCTCTGATACTTCTGCTGCCGTTGTTGTTGAGTTTATCAACCATCAGCAGCGCAGATAACACCACTAACAGTGTGATGTGGGATTACACTCGCAAGCTGTTCCTTGGTGATGCTACCTATCAGTTTGATGAGCGTATCAAAGTTGAGTTGCCCACCTTTGCCGAAGATTCCATGCAGGTTCCGTTACTGGTGGATGCCAGTGCGCTAGGTCAGGAGGTGGTGCAAATCATTGCCTGGGCCGATTACAACCCAATTCAGCATATTTTCACCTATTACCCGCAGCCAGGCATTGTGCCGTTGGTGGCCTTGCCTTTTAAAGTACAGCAGAGCACTCCGGTACGGGCGGCAGTTCAGTTGGCTTCTGGGGAGTGGCGGGTGGGCACAGGATTTGTTGATGCCGCCGGAGGCGGCTGCACACTTCCCAGTATGACCCGTATGAAGGATGACTGGTTAACCCGACTGGGTGATATCAGTGCTGGGCGCTTTGTACGGCTTGGGTTCTCTCAGGAGCAGATAGAACGTTACCGCTTCAGAGTAATGCATCCCATGGACTCCGGCCTGGTCGCGAATATCCCCAGCTTCTATCTAGAACAGATTGAACTGCGTGATAGTGAGGACAAGATACTGATACACATGTGGTTGTCGCCGGCAGTTTCTGAAAATCCTTTGATCACCTTTGACAGCCAGCTCCGTGATGGAGCCAATACCCTCTTGCTGCGTGATAACGATGGCAATGAGTTTAGACAGGTGTTCTGAGGAGGAATGATGCGATTTTCACACACGTTTTTTCTGACGTTGTCACTGGCGCTTTATTGCACATTTGTAGTGGCGTTGGAGTATCAACTTGAACCCCAGCAAATTGCGCCGAACACCTGGTTGATTACTGGCACTACCGAAGATTTCAGCCGCAGTAATGGTGGCGATATTGTGAATGTGGCTTTTATCACCACCAATGCCGGAGTGGTAGTTCTAGATACCGGGTCATCCCGGCGTTATGGCGAAGCACTGCGGAAGGTCATTGCACAGGTCTCAGATCAGCCTGTCATCAAAGTATTCAACAGTCATCACCACCCGGATCATTTTTTTGGTAATCAGGCATTTGATGAACTGCCAATCTTGGCTCTGCCAGCTACGCAGCGACTGATTGTAGCGCGGGGAGATGGATACGCTGAAAACCTTTATCGCATGGTTGGTGACTGGATGCGAGGCACGGAGGTAAGGGTACCGGATCAAATCATCACGCCTGGCATCATGGAGATTGGCGGACATCGTCTGAGGCTGATGGCTTTTTCCGGCCACAGCGGTGAGGATGCAGATCTGGTGATTCTGGATGAGACCACAGGTGTTCTCTTTGCGTTTGATTTAGTGTTTTACCGTCGCGCCCTTACCACACCCGATACTCCGAGTATTGAAATTTGGCTTGAAGATATCCAGCAGCTCAAGGCTTTGGAGTTCAGTCTGCTGGTTTCGAGCCATGGTGATCCCACCAATGATACCCGTGCATTGGATCAGACAGCCAATTATCTGAGCTGGTTGCATCAGACACTGAAGGAGTCCGCTGTCCTGGGGCTGACCAGTACCGAAGTGATGAATCTACCCATGCCGGAACGTTTTATCGGCATTGATCTGGTTCGCGAGGAGTTGGCACGCAGTGTGTCCCATCTCTATCGCGATTATGAAGAGGCTGCGCTACGTAGTCTTACTACCAATGCACTAGAAATCCTGCACAAGTGATGAATGTTTCCTGATAGAACACAGATCAAGAATGAAACTTCTTATGTGCCTGTCCGGAAAAAAATAACAATAGTGTTCGTAAAAGGTGATAGAAATGAAACGATTCCCTAGTAAATATTTTGCACTGAGCGCGCTGGTAACAGCGATGACTTTTAGTCTGCATGCACAAGCTGTCACGGATAAAGACCTGCTCAACGATCATTTAACTACAGATCGTGTGGTCACGGACGGCATGGGGTTACAAAAACAACGTTATAGCCCGCTAACTCGTCTTAATCCAGAAAACATCAAGGATCTGAGACCTGTCTGGACTTTGTCTTTTGGTGGTGAAAAACAACGCGGTCAGGAAGCTCAACCGATTGTGGTTGATGGTGTGATGTATGTATCAGCCTCCTATTCGCGCGTTTTTGCAATGGACGCCCGTACTGGAGATGAACTCTGGGAATATAATGCGCGCCTGCCGGATGGCATCATGCCCTGTTGTGATGTGATCAACAGAGGTGTTGCTGTATATGGTGATCTGGTGATTTTCGGCACACTGGATGCGCGTCTAGTGGCGCTGAATAAGGATACAGGGCGTGTTGTCTGGCGCAAAACCGTTGCTGATTATCAGGAGGGCTACTCAATTACGGCAGCGCCACTGGTAGTGAATGGCAAGGTGATCACCGGTGTGGCTGGTGGTGAGTTCGGGGTTATTGGCAAGGTCGAGGCTTATGATGCCAAAACTGGCAATCTGATTTGGACCCGCCCTACCCTCGAGGGTCACATGGGTTATATCTGGAAGAATGGCAAGAAAGTCGAAATGGGTATCTCCGGTGGTAAGGCTGGCAAGACCTGGCCCGGTGATCTGTGGAAAACCGGCGGTGCCGCCACCTGGCTGGGTGGTACTTATGATCCGGATACCAACCTGCTATTCTTTGGCGCAGGTAACCCTGCCCCCTGGAACTCACATATGCGTCCAGGTGATAACCTGTATTCTTCCTCACGGTTGGCGATTAACCCAGACACAGGTGAGATCGTCTGGTCTTTCCAGACCACTCCAAATGATGGCTGGGATTATGACGGCGTGAACGAGGTAATCCCCTTCGATTATGAAGATAAAGGTAAGCTGATCAAGGCAGTTGCTACTGCAGATCGCAACGGTTTCTTCTATGTGCTGAATCGTAAAGATGGCAAGTTTATCCGTGGCTTCCCGTTTGTTGACAAGATTACCTGGGCCAGCGGACTGGATAAAAATGGTCGCCCTATTTTTGTACCGGAAAACCGTCCTGGTAATCCTGCAGAAACTAATGAAAGCAAGGGCAAGACTGTGACCACTGCGCCGTCATTCCTAGGAGGCAAAAACTGGATGCCGATGGCCTATAGCAAAGAAACAGGCCTGTTTTATATCCCTTCCAATGAGTGGGAGATGGATATCTGGAACGAAGATGTTTCTTATCGAAAAGGGGCGGCATATCTCGGGGCAGGTTTCACCATCCGACCCATTAATGAAGATTATATTGGTGTGTTGCGTGCTGTTGATCCCCGCACAGGTAAAGAAGTGTGGCGCTATAACAACTACGCTCCGTTATGGGGTGGTGTTATGACAACCAAATCCAACCTAGTGTTTACTGGCAATCCAGAAGGTTATCTGATGGCATTTGATGCGCTCACTGGCGAGATGTTATATCGCTTTAATACCGGCTCTGGCATTGTTGGAACCCCAATCACCTGGGAAATGGATGATGAACAGTATGTGTCCATCGTATCTGGCTGGGGTGGTGCAGTTCCTCTCTGGGGAGGCGAGGTGGCTCAACGAGTGAGTCATTTTAATCAGGGTGGTATGGTCTTTACCTTCAAGCTGCCTAAAGCCTATGAGTAAATTGTCGCTTTTTTTGGACTAAAATCTCATAAGTTTTCCGGGTTGAAGTGATTCAACCCGGTTTTTTTTTGCCCGGCGAAGCCAGCAAACCCAGTCACCTGAAAAGAAGGTGGCGTCCAGCCAGACTGGGCGGAATTGGCTGATCCTGAAACAGCGTTTTTATCTGTTTCCTGATCAGGATGGCAGCATCAGCATCTGCCAGCCCAGCCATAATTGCAGATGCACCGCCAGCAGACTGCCCAGCGCTGGAGAAGGGTCAAATGAGTCGATGTTGCTATGACTTAAAGCGGACAAAAAGGGTATAATCGTCCGAATATCAAAAACCTCAGAAGGACGAAGATGCATGGCTGAAATCGCCAAAGAGATTCATCCGGTCAATATCGAGGACGAGCTGAAACAGTCCTACCTTGACTACGCGATGAGCGTCATTATCGGACGCGCCCTGCCTGATGTTCGTGACGGTTTGAAACCGGTTCACCGGCGTGTGCTTTTTGCCATGCATGAACTGAGCAACGACTGGAACAAACCTTACAAAAAATCGGCTCGTGTTGTTGGTGACGTGATCGGTAAATACCATCCGCATGGTGACTCTGCCGTTTACGACACCATTGTCCGTATGGCACAGCCTTTTTCGCTGCGTTACATGCTGGTGGATGGTCAGGGTAACTTCGGTTCGGTGGATGGTGATTCCGCCGCAGCCATGCGTTATACCGAAATCCGCATGACCAAGATGAGCCACTCGCTGCTGGCTGATCTGGAAAAAGACACGGTGGATTACGTCGACAACTACGACGGCACCGAAAGAATTCCTGAGGTATTACCAACCCGTGTACCCAACCTGCTGGTTAACGGTTCTGCCGGTATTGCCGTGGGTATGGCCACCAACATTCCACCGCATAACCTGGGTGAAGTGGTGGATGGTTGTCTGGCGCTGATTGATGACCCGGAACTGACCATCGAACAACTGATGGATTATATTCCCGGCCCGGATTTCCCCACCGGAGCCATCATTAATGGTAAAGCAGGCATCATTGAAGCCTACCGCACCGGTCGTGGCCGTATTTACATGCGCGCCAAGCATCATTTTGAAACCATTGGCAACCGCGAAGCCATAGTTTTCACCGAGATTCCTTACCAGCTGAACAAGGCTCGCCAGATCGAGAAGATTGCCGAGCTGGTCAAAGAGAAAAAAATCGAAGGCATTGCCGAGCTGCGTGATGAGTCCGACAAGGACGGTATGCGTATCGTGGTTGAGGTGAAAAAAGGTGAGTCAGCGGAAGTGCTGGTGAATAACCTCTTTACCCAGACCTCGCTGCAAAACGTGTTTGGCATCAACATGGTGGCGTTAAGAGACGGTCAGCCAATGCTGCTGAATCTTAAGCAGATGCTGGAAGCCTTTATCCGCCACCGTCAGGAAGTGGTCACCCGCCGCACCGTTTTTGAGCTGCGTAAAGCCAAAGAGCGTGGACACATTCTGGAAGGTCTGGCGATTGCACTGGCGAATATTGATCCGATTATTGAGCGGATCAAAGCATCCCCTTCTCCGGCAGAAGCTAAAGAAGGACTGCTGGCACAGGAATGGGCGCCGGGTAATGTAGTGGAGATGCTGGAACGTGCCGGTGCTACTGCCTGCAAACCGGATGATCTGGATGAACATTTTGGCATGTCGGAACAACAGGATTTTTATCGCCTGTCACCGGTTCAGGCACAAGCCATTCTGGATTTACGCCTGCATCGTCTGACTGGTATGGAGCATGAAAAACTCCTCAGTGAATACCGTGAGCTGCTGGGCAAAATTGCCGAGTTCTTAGCGATTCTGGCTGATCCAGCACTGCTGATGCAGCTGATTCGTGAAGAGCTGACCGCCATCCGTGCAGAATATGCCGATGCCCGTCGCAGTGACATCATTGCCAGCCGTCAGGATTTCTCCATGGAAGACCTGATTGCTGAAGAAGACATGGTGGTGACCATTTCACGCACCGGTTATGCCAAAACCCAACCGCTGAGTGATTATCGCGCCCAGCGCCGGGGTGGTCGTGGCAAGTCGGCCACAGCCATGAAGGATGAAGATGTGATTGAGCACCTGCTGGTGGCCTCAACTCACGCCACCATCCTGCTCTTCTCCACCCGTGGCAAGGTTTATTGGCTGAAGGTTTATGACATCCCGACCGGCAGTCGTGGTTCACGGGGTCGTCCGCTGGTTAATCTGCTGCCGCTGGAAGAAGGTGAAAGCATCACCACCATCCTGCCGGTGACTGATTACCGCGAAGATCACTTTGTGTTCATGGCAACTGCGCGTGGTACGGTCAAAAAAACCAGTCTGGATCAGTTCTCTCGCCCACGCTCCAGCGGTTTGATTGCGCTGGATCTGGATGAAGGGGATCGTCTGGTAGGTGCTGCCATTACTCATGGCACCGATCACGTTATGCTGTTTACCAGTGCTGGCAAAGCCATACGTTTTGAAGAACATCTGGTCCGTGGTATGGGTCGTACCGCTCGGGGTGTGAGGGGTGTACGCCTGCCGGACGGTGCCGAGGTCATCAGCCTGATTATCCCGCGTTCCACCGTGATAGATGCCGAAGCAGATCCGGAAGATGGTGTGGATGATGCTGATATGAGTGATGCCACTGATGTTGCGGAAGAAACCAGCATCAGTAATCTGGTTGCTCCGGTGATTGAAGCGGATCGCCCGATTTATATCCTCACGGCTTCTGAGAACGGTTATGGCAAACGTACCCGCCTGCAGGAATTCCCGCTGCGTGGTCGTGGTGGTCAGGGTGTGATTGCCATGCAATGCAGCACACGTAATGGTGCACTGGTTTCTGCCATTCAGGTCGAAGACGGCGAAGAAATGATGCTGATCACCGATCGTGGCACACTGGTACGCACCCGTGTGGATGAAGTGTCCATCACTTCACGCAACACTCAGGGTGTGACCTTGATTCGCCTGACGGATGAAGAAACCCTGTGTGGCACTGTGCGGGTTCAGGATGTGGGTGAAGACCCAGATGCCGAGCTGGATGCAGCGAGTGGCACTGATGCGAACCCCACCGCTGAGTAATCCTCTCAGTCAGTGACAACAAGGAATCCCGGCCCGGTGCCGGGATTCTGCTTTATAAAAGGTGAACTTGGTAGGTGTTAAAGTTCTGACCTTTTGATATGTTGACTCTTCTGCAGGAGCAGCCGATATGCCGCAGGATTTACATCTGACTCTTTTTACTACAGCTGGCTGCCACTTGTGTGACAAGGCTCTGGCATTGCTGGAGCCCTGGGTGAGTCATCAGCAGACACAACCGGGTATCACACTGGTACTGGTGGATATTGCCGAGGATGATTTACTGATGGCGCGTTACGGGGTGCGCATTCCTGTGGTGGCCAGCCCAGATGGTGCAGAAATCGGCTGGCCTTTTACTGCAGAAGAGTTGGCAGACTGGCTGGAGCAGCGCCCGGCAGCAGGCTAGGCTTCAGTGATCCTGAAACGGCAGTTCACCTTTCATGGTATGGCGGATCGGGCTGGGAATGTCATCGGCCTTGCTGGCTTCCAGCACCTTGCGAAAACCACGACTCTCCTGGATATGTCGCACATCATCCACCAGGATGGCGGCTTCTTCCGGAGAGTTGACCAGGGTGTGTTTTAACCCGCCATACTGGGTGCCGGTCTGCCCCCAAACACGAGTGACCAGCCAGTCACCGAACATGTCCTGATGGACATGGACAAGATAATAATCCTGATCCTTTTCCCAGCGAATGATCAAGTGCAGCCCCCATAAAAAAGTAACAACAATCCAGGAAAAGGATTGTAAACCCTGACGGTGAAAAAACCTATGCGTCTGATTATTGATGAAAACCTGCCCTTTACCCAGGACTTTTTTGGTGACACAGCCGAACTGGTGCATCTGCCCGGTGCCGCTTTTACAGCAGCAGCTGTTAAGGATGCGGATGGCTTGCTGGTGCGCTCGGTCACTCAGGTGAATCAACAACTGCTGCAGGGCAGTCGGGTCGGGTTTGTGGGTACTGCAACCATTGGGGTGGATCATGTAGATCAGCACTGGTTACAGCAGGCAGGTATCCGTTTTGTAAATGCACCGGGTTGTAATGCTGATTCAGTGGTGGATTATGTGATCTCCAGCCTGTTGTGGCTGGCGGCAGAGCAGGGTTTTGTACTGCGTGATCAGTGTATTGGTATTGTGGGAGTGGGTCAGGTGGGTGGGCGACTGGCAAAACGCCTGCAGGCCTATGGTTGCCGAACATTGTTGAATGATCCACCCCGTGTAGCACAAGGTGAAACGGGTTTTGTGGAGTTGCATTCACTGCTTGGTAGTGCAGATATAGTTTGTCTGCATACACCCTTGCATCGGGAGGGTGACTATCCCAGCTGGCATCTGATCGGTGAGCCGGAGCTGGAGTTGTTGCAGGGCAAGGTATTATTGAATGCTGGTCGCGGTGCAGTGGTGGATCAGCAGGCCTTAAAACAGGCTTTAGCAAAGGGTAAAGCACCGCTGCTGCTGCTGGATGTTTTTGAAGGTGAACCCACACTGGATGCTGAATTGATCAACCAGTGCCTGCTGGCCACCCCACATATTGCTGGTTACAGTCTGGAAGGAAAAAGTCGGGGCAGTGAAATGATTTATCAGGCTTGGTGTGATTTTATTGGTCGACCAGCCCGTATTGCTCTAGCGGACTTGTTGCCCGCCTCACCGATTGCACAGCTGCAGCTGGATGCATCCTGTGGGGTGGAGGAAGCTTGCCGTCGTGCTGCTCATTTGTGTTATTCACCGCTGAATGATGGCTGGCGTTTGTTGCAGGCATTAAATACTGGCAGGCCATCCGAGCAGGTATATCAGCTGTTGCGAAAACACTATCCGGTTCGGCGGGAGTTTTCATCGTTGCGGGTCAGTGCTGCAACCCTGGAACAAACCAGCGCCTTGTCGGCGCTGGGATTCACTCTTAAATCCTAACCGATTTAAACCTTAAACTGACGAATGCGGTTATCCAGCTCCTGAGCCAGCTTTTCAAGTTCATGGCTGGCTTCCTGGGTCTGATGGGTAGCAGAAGAGCTGTTTTCGCACAGCTCAACCAGATTAATGACATTACGATTGATTTCGGTAGCCACAGTGGACTGTTGTTCAGCTGCTGAAGCAATCAGATGGTTCATATCACGGATCTGTTCTGCTGCTATGGCAATGGAATCCAGCGCACCTTCGGCCTGATTAGCGGCATCAACGGTAGATTCGGTTTCCTGGATGCTTTCATCCATCACTTTAACTGCCTGCTGTGCGCCGCTTTGCACCAGATTCACCATCCTGTGAATTTCTTCGGTGCTCTGCTGGGTACGGCTGGCCAGTGCGCGCACTTCATCCGCAACCACGGCAAAACCACGACCGGCTTCACCGGCACGAGCGGCTTCGATGGCAGCATTTAATGCCAGCAGATTAGTCTGTTCAGCCACATCCTGAATCACCTTTAACACACCACCAATATTGGTGGAGTCTTCACTGAGTTTATGGATAACACGAGTGGAGGCTTCCACCTGTTCAGCCAGATGCCCAATCGCCTTGCTGGCATGTTGAACACTCTCCCGACCGGCAGTAACCGCTTCATCGGTTTCGGCTGCTGCTTCGGAGGCACGAAGTGCATTGGATGAAACTTCCAGAATGGTTTGGCTCATCTGGCTGATGGCTGTTGCCACCTGATCAGTTTCCTGAGTCTGGCGGTTTTGTGTGCTGTTGCTTTCCTCGGCAACACTAGCCAGCTGGGTTGCTGCACCGGCCAGGCTGTGGGAAATCTGAGTGATGCTGCGAATCATCTCGGCCAGTTGCTGGGACATACCGGTAACTGCACCCATAATGCTGTCTGGGCTGGCTTTATGCTTGTGATGAACCTGAGTGAAATCACCCTGAGCGACCTGATTAACCAGCCTGCGGGCATCCGCCACTTCACCACCCAGCTGCCCCAGTACCCAGCGACGAATGAAGATTGATAGCAACAGAGTAGCCAGCATGCTCGCCAGTGCCAGCAAACCGATCTGACGTGCCAGGCTCCAGAACTGGGCGCTGACATCATCCACATAAATGCCGGAACCCAGCACCCAGTCCCACTCTGCATCACGGGTGACATAAGAGAGTTTGGTAAAGCGCTCTTCCGTGACGCCTCCAGCGGCCAGAGGTTTTGGCCATTGATATTCAACAAAACCTGAGCCGTGTTTCAACACAGTATTGGTAAAAGCCACAAACAGGTTTACGTTATTCAGAGCTTCTGACTGGCTGCCATCCCGATTGCGTGACAGGGTGGCGTAATGAAAACTGGGACGATCAAGAATCTGACCATCCAGTGCTGGTACGGTGGGATGCATGATCATACGGGGGATGGGGCGGGTTAAATCATTCACCCAGACGTATTCCACCTTGTCGTATCTCAGGGTTCGCAAAGCATTTTTTGCCTGCTCCTGAGCATCTGCGCGGCTGAGAGCACCGGATTTTTCCAGCGCCTGGTAATGCCGGACTAATCCATGGGCAAGATCCACCACTGCGACCACACGACTCTCCCGCTCACCAATCATGGTGTTATTCAGGGCGTTTAATGCAACACCCGCCAGCAGGACAAAACCCAGCAGGGCTACTGCCGGTAGGGTCAGCAGTCGCCCTCCGATGGTATTCAGCTTGATCATGCACACAGCTCCACAAAAATGACTGAGCAGTCATTTAGGGTTAATAAAAAAGGAGCTGCTTTAAATCAGCTCCTTTTCAAGGTAGATGTAGCTTACATCAGTATTTACTGCTCAG
>NZ_JACUUA010000132.1 GCF_014859565.1 Marinospirillum sp.
CGTATCACTACGCCACCGGTACTGTGCCCAATAAAACACAAGCGGCTCACCTTGGCTTGCTCCAGCAACTTTATTGCATGATCCTTCAGGCGATGAATGCAGGATTCCAGTGAATCATAGGTCAACCCCAGATCCACTGGATAAACCGGATACTCTGTTGCCAGCACCCGCGCTAAAGCATGGCAGGCGCTGGCATCTGAGTAAAAACCGTGAACGAGGATAATTCCGGTTGTTGTAGCTGACATCATTTAAGGTGGTTATCCGATCATTTTCTTAATATCGTTGATCAGCTTTTCATAAGATGCCAGTTTTTCAGTTTGTTGCTGGAAGTCAGCTTCAACCTGCTTCAACTCCTTGCGTACATCCTCAGTTAGCTGTTCGGCCAGGCCATCACGCAGGTTTTCCAGTTGCAGATAAAGGTCTTTAGCAGCTTCTCGGAAGGTATCTGACATGTGGCTGAACACTTCATGCAATGCTTCGTTCAGTGCATCTTTAAGCTCTTCTTTTTCGCTGCTGCTGGTGACTTCCCCCTTGAAATGCTGGCTGATCATCTGAGTCATATCGCCTGCATCTAGATGAAGCTCAGGAATTTCTAACCTGTCCAGAGTATGACTCAAGAGGTTACGAAACTGTTGTGGGTCAAAGTCTTCGCTGGCGGTATCCAGTTCGTTAAGAAGAGTGCGCCGCAAGTCAGCCTTAAGTTTGTGAGCGTTGATTAAACGGTTAAAGCCCTGCTCAATTTCCAGCGAGGTTTCCCGTGCATACTGGCGCACTTGCTCGGCAGCATCGGAAGCACTCAAATACTCATAGCTGACAGAGTAGGTTCGGTAGTGTGTTTCCGAATCACCCCAGGTCCAGGGCTTATACCATGTCGATGTACTGACTTCGTAACTCTCGCGCTCCGTTTTGGTGCCTGTTCTGGCTTTAAGCTGGGAATAGCTTTGAATGGAGGCTTGAAGTTGGTTGAGTAGGTCGCGTGCAGCGATCCGGGCTTGCTCAAGATTGGTGTCAACCTGCGTGCGCAGGGTGGCATTCATATTTTGAATGCGTCTTTCGCAGATTTGCTGCTGCTTTTTCAGCTCCTGCAAATCACCCTTTTTGAGTTGTACATGGCGCATTTCAACGGCTTCGTGCAGGCTTTGCAGTCTTTCTTGTAGCTGCTTCTCGGTTTCTGGCAGCAGCCCTTGCTTTTGCTGTTCCAGTATTTGAATACGATCTTCACGGGCAGCTTCATAGTGGCCAACCAGCGCGGGGAAGTTGCCGATGCGCTGCCAATCCTCATGGGTAAACTGGTAGTTGCCCCATTCATTTTCGGCCATTTCCACCAATTCCTTGTGAACATGCTTCATGGTGTCACCCCAGGACTCTTGCGTCCACTGGGCAAAACCGTGGGCAAAGGTGCTGGCAAAAACTGGCTCCTTCATGCTGCGTAATAGTTTGGCTGCCTCTGCATTGCCTGCCTGCTCGCGTTGTTCAGCCAGTTGCTGCATTTTTTCGGCGGCACCACGGCCTAAGCGGGTTTTCAAGTTGGTTTCGGTGGCTTGTAAAGAATCGCGGTCGTAACCATCATCCAGAATCACCGAATCAAACTGTCCTGCGACCAGCACCATGCGTTTCACGCCCTTGGAAGGCAGCTGTTCTGCCAGCAAGTTCATATCCGATTGATCCAGAAACTGGCTGGCACGTGACAGGAAGAAGACCACATCACACTGACCCATATAGTCGCGGGTTTTCTGGGTGCGGCTTTGTACTGGATCATTCATGCCGGGGGTGTCTACCACTTCATAACCGCGCAGCTCTTCTCGGGGCAGATACAAGTGGGTCATCTTCACCAGTGCAGTATGCTGGCCGTTATCCCCCACAAACTGGTTGAGTTTATCCAGCAGCTCATCGGTATTCTGGGTGTGGAAGGTTTGCTCACTGCCTTGGGATAAAATTTGCTGCACATCCAGGCCATTGGCATTGGCCATATTTACCAGTTCCTTGGAAACCTTGGCCTGGCTGTGATCAGCGCCGCTTTTGGCGAGTTTTTCGATTTCCTGCCATTCATCTGGGGCGTAATACTCAACCACTAGGTGGGGCTTTTCGCCGTAGGTGATACGGGTGAGATTGGCAGTTTTAGGGGTCGCGGCTTCTGGCAAAATGGGCTGACCATTAAACAGCAGCGCATTTAGAAAAGTGCTCTTGCCTGCTTTTACCTGCCCCATAATGCCGATACTGAGCAGTTGCTGTTGCTGGTTAAAACGAGCCAACTTTTGTTCAAATTCAGGTTTTAGCTCTTGTAATGCCTGCCACTCAGGAAAACTCTCCGCTGTAGGCAGGAGTTGTTGTATTTGTTTCAGTTTTTCTTGAAGCTTCTTTTCATATTTTTTCATTAATTAATCCTCTTTACGTATCTTGTCCCAGTTAATATTTGTATTTCTATTAATAATAAGTTCTCGTTCGAAGTCATTAGCCTCGGTGTTTAAGTTTGGAAGTTCACGATATAAGTAATGAATAAAAAATGAGTTGTTTATTTTGTTTTTTGATCCTCGGAATCTACTGCTATAAGAAAGAACTGAGGAGTACGTTAAAGTGTTATCTGAAAAATCGATGCTTCCATTGCTATTGCCAGCATTATGGGTTAGAACGGCATGTGATTTATCCATGTATAGGTCGGGTTTGGCTATTGCTTTTTCTGCATCAAAGTATTTGCTGAAGCAGTTTTCAAATAGGCTGCCAGTTATTTCTCCTATTAAATAATAAAGACAAAACACAGCGCCGTTTTCAGCTGTGCAGCTGATAAAATCACACCTGTGTACCTGTATGAAGTAAGGATCGCTGGAGTGACCAAAAAACACACCGCCATATAAATTTGAATTGCCACAACTGACGAATTTCGTATCGGTAATTTTTACAATGGATTTTGTACTTGACTTGTAAATTACACGAGAATTTTTTAGTTGTATATTGCAGTTTTCTATGGTGATAGATCCCTGCTCAAGAACAAAAGAACTTATCTTCTTCTCTAGAGGTTGCCACCCCTTAATTTCGCATTGATATAACTCAATAGAGGCATCACCGATCGCCCTCACTAGAGGGTTAGTAACAATGCAGTTGGTTAATTTAAGACTTTCTTTTATGTTTAGCTTTGCCAGTTCTCCATCCCAGCGGATAACGGCATCACGCAGTATAAAAGTATCCGCTGTTAACTCTGTTTTTACGACCCAAAGTCCATTATCCAAATCAAAACCTTCGTCCAGCATTTTTTGAGTTAGCTCACGATAGAAAAACTCTTTCCAAATCTGAAGCTTGTAGCCGGTAAAATCAAAAGTAGTCGGTAGCACATCATCACTGGGCAACCCCAGCACCTTGGCTGCCAGGTGAACATAGTGGATCAGATCTGTTTCTTGTACTTGCATCAGTTGCGTGTATTCAGAAAAAACCTGACTTTGTGTTTCGGTTAAAGCTTCATCCAGCCGGCAAAGCACTAAACCATCAACAATAAAGCTAGCCGCGAGTTGGTGTTCTTCTACCAGTTGCAAGAACTCACGAAGGCTTTGCTGATTGGTTTTCTGAGCCTGCTCTAGTAGACGTGGGTAAGCATCGCTACCTAGGTTTAATGCATCCAGCAGCTGACAAAAAAGTCGGGACTGATTTTCGCTGGGGGTATTTTCTACCAGCAGCAACGTTGCCAACTGGGCGGCATAAGACTCACGCACATGGATATCGAAATTTGCCAAGCCGTGTTCTGCCAGCGGTAAGGCTTCAATGCGCAGTGCATCTAAATCAGCCAGTAGCTGAGGTAGATTGATATTACTGATGGTCATAGAACATCCTTTTTTTGCATCTGAACTCAAAGTAGTCGTGAATGAAACAGATTTTCGGGGTGCGGAAGTTGACCCATAAGCCTGTTTCGATGAACTGCTTCACCAGGTATGGCTAACATGGACAGGCTGGGTGCAATGTAAGCTGGGTGACGTAACAGTGCTTTTATATTCATAGGTTTGTATTGAACTGTTAGCTGAGCCAAACTGGGAGAAATACACATTAAGCGGCGTAATACAGTGCTGGACTCGATTTTGACTGTCAAACTTAACCAGCGCGATGAATAATCAACTTCTGGTAAGCCCTGCCCTTCTCTTATTTGGCTTAACAGTTGTGACAAGTCCACATTTTGTAAATCCAGCAGGTCAATATCCTGGGGTTCTGGCAGGGGGATGCCCTGATAATCACCAAGATTTTTTAAGCCCTGAAAAAAACGCTGGCGTAGGTTGTAGAGGTTTTCTCCGATGTTTTGCAATTCATCCAAGCCGTGTTGCGCGATTTGCTTGAGTTCCTGGGCATCTTCCAGCACCTCGGCCTCTTCACTCAGGGTTAGAATGCGGTTGAGCCGATTTAGGCGGCGGTGCCCAAGGCGCTGTTCGCTTTCAATAAATTTTTGGTAGCTTGCAAACTGGCGTTTGAAGTTAATCGCAAAACCCAGATCGCGTGGTGCTGCATTCCAGCTTTGCAGCTGCTGCACGATGGGCTCAGCCGGATAATCTTTTTTCTTGCGACTGGAAAAAGGCAACACCGCCAAGGCTGGTAGGGCACGTTTCACCAGCGTGGTGCGAACCAGTTCGACCATCTTTTGCATATCTTCGGGGGTGCGCTTGTCGGCACGGCTGATGACCACCAGGCGCGGGATGTCCTGCCGCAGGCTGGCTAAAAACTTGAGATCATCTTCTGAAATGGTGCCTGCCTCAGCGGAAACCACCCAGATAAGAAACTGCGCTGAATTAAGCTGAGCACGCGCCAGATTGGCATCAGTACGATCACTCCAGTTGGCATCATCAGGCTTGGAGTAGCCGGGAGTGTCCAGCAGTGCCAGGTTCTCAAAAGGAAAATCCGGCAGGCTGATAAAAGCCGATTGCAAGAGCGCGGAAACCTGACTGCCATAACGCTCTTTTTCATCATGTGTCAGGCTTAAAAACTCTTCTTGTGATAACTCCACTCGCCGCTTAAAGAGGTTGAGTGCGGTAATGGCTTCGGTTTCACCTTGTAGCAAATAGGTTGGTAAAGAGGTGGTGGGATCCACCTCGGTCGCCAGCCGCTTTTGACCTAAAAGGGCATTGATCAGGCTGGACTTACCGGCACTGAAAGCACCCCCCAATCCAACCACTACCTTTTGCGCCAGATCTGGAAACTCACAAAACTCGTGGAAGCGTTCCATTTCAAGCAGCAGGTTCTGATGCAGCTCGGTAAAATTGTGCGGGCTGCGCTGCCGGGCTAACTCCGGCAGTTCGTGGGTGATGATTTTTTTCAGCTTCGCCAATTCATCGGCCAGTTCGTTCTGCACGGGACTGGTGTCTGGATCGGCATGGCTGGCGCGGCTTAGAAGGTTGTAGCGTTCAAGAATCATCTGGTTGCTTACATGTTCAATAGGGTTGACTTTATTGGTTGATGTAGTCGTTAACTACTTTACAAAATAGCTTTATTTCATCATGCTGGCTCTTAAGAAGACTGACAAAGCAAGTGTTGTTTATATAAATATCTGTACTGCTTTTGTATGTTTCGCATTCGATTTTATTTACATTATTTAAAGATATGTAGTCTCTTTCTGTGAGCATGCCTGCATATGCATAGATTCTTCCTTGAGCTAGAGCAATCCCACTCTTAAAACTACCAAAAACTGTTCCGTCGACAGCAAGATCCACCATTATTGAATCAGATTTATTCGATTCATCTGTGAAACCATAAGATTTTGCAATATTCTTCTCTATTTTTTCAGATCGCTTTAAGCTTTTCATTACTTCAAACTCCAGCTCCTTTGGTGTAATTATTCTGCTGTAAATCCCTTTCTTTGTTTTGATTTCATCTTCATAATGCTCAATAATTTCATATAGTGATTTTTTGGTCTTCGTAGCATCTGCTTTTTTGGGTGTTTTTTCGGCTGGTTTTTTTCGCTTAAATAAGCTAAAAAAACCAATTTTTTCTGTGCTATTTTTTTCTCTCTTTAGCTTAAATAGATCTGTAAGCTTTCTTTTCTTCATGACGTGCTCCAGTTTTATTTTTGACAGAAAATCTTATTTATTTCTGAGAATATAACCGAGTGTTCTTCTTTGAATCCTTCGTTAAGGGACAGTAAGAAAATAAGATTTACAGCGAATTCAGCAAAAACATCTTCATTTTCAAAACAGTTGATTAGCTTGCTGTCAACTTTATATCCGGTTAAAAATGAAGCTGATAATAATTCAGAGGCAGATTCTTTTAGCCCAAAATGTTCTATCATTTTCTCAAGCTGAGAAAACTGCTTCTGGTTTATATAGCCATTTGCCTTGATTGATTCGGATATTGTTGCTGCGATAAATATTCTTTCAGCTTCAGCTAGATTTTTTATGGTTATAAACTGAATGCCCCAGTCCGATTCTTTTTTTGCACTGATGGCAGCTTTCTTTAAAGTTGCAAAGTCGGCACTGTAATTTGGCTCGCTTTTTTTTAAATGTTTTCGATGCTCTACTAGGGCATCAAGTATACTTTTTTGTGCTGTTTTTTTATCTGAAAAGTCCATGTGTAAACTATGGCCAATACTTTCCAGTAAAGTGATAAAGTTTGATTCGATGATCTGCAGATTATTTCTTAAGAGTTCTACTTTTTTGACTTCGGCACCAGCTATCGCCTTTAGCTCAGTAAGATCGTCGAGTGCAGCATGGTCATCAACCAGTGTTAAAATACGGTTTAATCGTGCAAGCCTTCTTTGTGCTTGCTTTTTCTCCGTCGTTAGGAAACCTTCAAAAAGGGCTAGCTGACTCATAAAGTTTACTTTGAATGGTAGCGCCCTCGGTTCTGCGCTCCAGCGTTGCAGGTGCTTGATAATTGGTTTTACAGGGTAGTCTTTTTTCTTACGGCTGGAAAAAGGCAACACAGCTACCGCTGGCAGAGCGCGTTGTTCCATAGTGGTGCGAACCAGTTCGACCATCTTTTGCATATCTTCGGGGGTACGTTTGTCGGCACGGCTGATCACCACCAGGCGTGGAATATCCTGCCGCAAGCTAGCTAAAAACTTGAGATCATTTTCTGAAATCACTCCCGCTTCAGCGGAAACCACCCAGATAATAAACTGCGCCGAATTGAGCTGGGCGCGAGCCAGGTTGGCATCGGTGCGATCACTCCAGCTCTTGTCATCAGGCTTGGAATAGCCGGGGGTATCCAGCAGTGCCAGATTCTTAAAAGGAAAGTCCGGCAGACTGATAAAAGCTGACTGCAAAAGTGCAGAAACCTGACTGCCATAACGCTCTTTTTCATCATGCGTCAGGCTTAAAAACTCTTCTTGTGATAGTTCCACCCGCCGCTTAAAGAGGTTGAGTGCGGTAATGGCTTCGGCTTCACCTTGCAGCAGATAAGTCGGCAAAGAGGTGGTGGGATCCACCTCGGTAGCCAGTCGCTTTTGACCTAAAAGGGCATTGATCAGGCTGGACTTACCGGCGCTGAAAGCACCACCCAAGCCCACTACTACCTTTTCTGCCAGATGCGGAAACTCACAAAACTCGTGAAAGCGTTCCATTTCCAGCATCAGGTTCTGATGCAGCTCGGTAAAGTTGTGTGGGCTGCGCTGCCGGGCTAACTCCGGCAGTTCATGGGTGATGATTTTTTTCAGCTTCGACAGTTCATCGGCCAGCTCATTTTGCACTGGGCTGGTGTCAGAATCGGCATGGCTTGCACGGCAAACTAATAGATAGCGTGCCCATAGTTCATCCTGGGTGAGCTCATTCATGATTTTTCCTGTTATTTTATGAGATTATTACTTCGCTCAAATCAGTTTTTATTGACTCTAATTCCTGTAAGTCAGCAAGGTATTTGCTGCGCATCTTTTCAAATTCTTCGCGTCCTTTCTTAAGCTCTTCTTCAAGCTGGTCAAGCGTTTGCTTGTGCTGCTGGTTTTGAAGCTCTGTGGCTGCAATTATCTGCTCTTTTGCCTCTTCTATTTGTTTTTTTAGCTGTTGACGCAGGGTTAGGTCTATTTGGTTTTTTACATCCGGTATAACCTTATTGATTATTTGATTTTTAACACTTTCAGCTTTGGCAGCTGGATCTTCTTTAGACGAAGCCCCACCAAACAAGCTGACAAACAAGGAAATGATACCGCCTACAACTAAGCCAATAGGGCCAGTTATTTTTGTAAGTATTAGCGGCAAAATAGATGTGATTACCTGCTGAATTCCTGAAGTGTTAATTTTTAAACTATCAGTTTTCTCTAAACCATCACCTGAAAGGTCTAATGTCGTATCAATGCTTAGCACTTCTGGTAAGTCTTGCTCTATACGATCAAAATAACGCTGAAGTTTAGGTGCAAACTCTTCTTGTATGCCCTCTGAAACTGCCAGACGCACTGTTGTTCCGATAGGTCCTTTTATATCTGCACCATTAATGGCTTGTGCAGCAAGTGACTCTACCTGGGCAAGCAAACTGCTTTCGATGCGATGGATGATTTTAGATGCTGCCGGACCAAGTTGTGCATCTAACGACTGTGTTTCCATTTGAACACGGTCAGCAAACTGCTGCATTTCCGTTTCGAGAACTTTTCTCTGCGCATTGAGCTGCTCTTCATTCAGGTTCTCCTGGTTTGCAAGTGTCTCAAGCCGTTTTTGTAAACCTGCCATGTCACGCAGAAGGGGTGTAACAATTGCTGCTGAATATCTTTCGCCTACCCGTGTCTGCAAGCTCAGCAGAAGCTCCACAAAACTTTGTATCTGATTCTTACGTGCTGATATTTGTACAACACCTAAAGGAGGCTGCCCAAGTATTTTTGTAACCTCTAGCGTGACTTGTTTTTGAACAGCATCCACATCTTCTTGCGGTTTTTTATCTGACTTGGTGATAACGACAATAGCAGGCATTTTACGAACGGCTAGCTCAGATACAAATGCACGTAAACTATCTCTGAGGTTACCTTCATCTGCACTTACAACGAGACAGTAAGCCAGGCTTCGATATAAGTAGCTATCAATTGCCCTGGAGTGCTGGTCAATACCTGAGTCCCATCCGGGCATGTCAACTAGAGTTAGCTGGCTGATTGCCTGAAGGTGTCCTGCTGGTAGCCTTGCTTCTAGCCAACCATTTGGTAGGAGGCTCGAAAATTGTTGCGCACGTACAGCTTCATGACTGAGATTTTGAGTTTGTCCATCAGGTGTGTAGCCTATGAACTGTATTTTAGGGGCATACGTCAGCTCAACCGGCAAAGCTGTTTCCGGATTTACTTCAACAGCAAATAGCTTTTCACCAATTAGCGCATTGACCAGGGTTGTTTTACCAGAGCTAAAAGCACCAACAAGTGGCACCCTGATAGTAAATTTTTCAGCTTCAGCAGCAATGCGGCTAAGCTCAATGCTTGATTTTTCATATTGGCCATAAAGGTGCACCAGCTTAGGTAGGCTATTCTTAACAGCTGTTGCCTGTGGCAAGCTTTCATGTTGCGGATACATATTGTCCTACTCCTTTAATTGTTTGGTGCTTATAAAGTGTTAAGTGCTATTTGGTATTATTTTTTATTCAAATGCGCTTGCATCTCTGCCAGCAAGCCTTTCACTGGCCCTGCTGCTTTATGTTCCAACTCACTATTCCCGCACTTGGGGCAATTGCTTACATAGTCGTGTCCTGGCATGAACACATCGCTTCTCGGGGCAAAGGTTTTGCTCCAGCCGCACTGTTTGCAGATCAGTTCAAAAGGCTGAGGTTTGATCATTCTGCTGCTCCCTGTGTTGTGCCATAAAAACCATTTAGCTGGTTCAGCGTTTGTTTGATTTCTTCCAC
>NZ_JACUUA010000426.1 GCF_014859565.1 Marinospirillum sp.
AACCGAACAACTGACCGCAGCACGTAAAATCAACCGTATGGCCGAGCGGGATGTCAAAGACTGGTTGTATGCCCGTTTTCTGGCAGAAAAAACCGGTGAGCGTTTTGATGCTGAAATCATCAGCATCAACCGCGGCGGCCTGCGTGCCAAACTGCTAGCTAATGGTGCTGTAATGTTTGTACCTGCCTCCACCCTGCATCCGGTTAAGGAAGAAATGAATTGTGATGCCGAACATGGCTGGATCATGATCAAAGATCAGATCCAATACCGCCTGACGGATCGTATTCAAGTTGAATTAACCGAAGTCAGAATCGATCAGCGCAACCTGATCGGACGCCTGTCAGCCTGACCCGGAAAACGGAAAACTGCTTGCATATCAAAGCCGAAGCGCTATGATATGCAGCGTTGTCGGAGTGTAGCTCAGCTTGGTAGAGCACTGTCTTCGGGAGGCAGGGGTCGAAGGTTCGAATCCTTTCACTCCGACCAGAAAAGCCACTAAAAACAAACGCTTAGAGCATGTTTGAGGTGGCTTTTTTTGTGGCCGTGTGACCACCAGCACTACGTGTGTCCAATATGTGACCATCGTATCTTCCGCTCTTTGCCTTTCCTCGCTTAACTTTAGGCTGCTCTCCTTTCCCTTGGATGACTTACCAGTGCCGACCGCTGTTCTACTTTATTGGTGGGGCTTTTCTCTGGTGCTACTCAGCAATCTATCCTTCCGCTCATTTTCTGCACTACACAAAAAATACACTACCGGCCTTGTGGATCTGGTGCCGATGCGGGCGTGGTGGCGGTAGGGGGTACGTAAAGTTTTCGTCCCCCCCCCCCTTGCTGTGGATCTGCTGCCGGTGGTCGTTGCTATTTGCCCAAGGCGGTCAGGGTGCCTTGTTTTGGCTGTGCGGGGTAATGCTCTGGGTTTAGGTGGTGCGCCAGTGCCTTGATGTGTTCGGCCTGCCCCCTATAGGCGGATGCCTTCAGTGCGCCTGGTGTGGGTGGCTGTAGTTTCTGGGGACTGAACCAGCGGGTTAACTGAAAGCGCCTGGTAATCTCCGGCCATTCTGCTGATGCCTGCTTTATTGTGATTGTCAATGGCCATTTATTTTGACCCACTTTTGGCCAATAAAATTGACCCACCTGATGCGTTAGTTGGTTAACTTTTCTTTCAGTCGATAGCTTTCTCCTCCCAGCATGAAGATGTGTGAATGATGGATGATCCGGTCCACGATGGGGATGGCGACATTGTCGTTGTGGAAGAACTCACCCCAGTCGGTAAAGTCCTTGTTGGTGGTCAAGATGATTGACCGGTACTCATACAGGCTGTTCACCAACTGGAAAAGGTTGTAGCGGGACTGGCGGCTCATGGGCAGGTAGCCCAGCTCATCAATAATCAGCAGGTCATTTTTGGCCAGTAGGCTGATCCGCTTTTTCAGTTCACCCCGCTTTTCAGCCAGCTCCAGTTCTTCCACCAGGGCCATGGCGGTTCTGAAGGCCACCTTATAACCCGCTTCGATCGCTTTGTAGCCCAGCCCGATGGCCAGATGCGTTTTGCCGACTCCCGGTGGCCCGATGAACACCAGATTCTGACGTTGATCGATGAAGTTAAAGTCCAGCAGTGCACTGATCTGGCGTTTGTTGATGGTGGTCTGGTGA
>NZ_JACUUA010000427.1 GCF_014859565.1 Marinospirillum sp.
TGCCTGTTTGAGTCTGCATCAGCAACATGCTGAAACGGATCCGGTCAGTGGTAAACGAGTTAGTTTTGGCATCATTCGCATGGCTAATATTGACCCACTTATGGATGTGGCGAGAACGCTGAACGAACTGGGCACGCCAGATGGCACCTGTATTCATCTGTGTGTTTACCATGCCCGATTCCCCTTGGTGCAGCGTTCAGCTATTGAAAATATGCTGGATGATGCATTCAATCGCCGTTCAGAAAATGGTCAGGCGGTTTACCTGCTCCCAGACATCCGTGACCAGTTGGATGAGTGCCCAGAAAATAACCACTTATTTATTGTGCTAGCTTCGCCTGTCTGCGAGGTAGGCCGTGACTGGGATGCGGACTGGGCAATTGCTGAACCTTCCTCCATGCGGTCATTGATTCAGCTTGCCGGGCGTGTGCAACGTCATCGTCGTAAGGTCTGTGAAGAACCTAACCTGTTGATTTGTGATGCCAACCTTAAATTCCTGGAGCAGCGGGGAGGTGGTCGGTTGGTATTTACTCGCCCCGGTTTCGAGAAAAATACACCAGCTTTCAGGGTGACATCACCCTGGCTGCATGATCTTTTGATGGATGCGGAGTATCAGGAACTGGATGCTATTCCTCGTATCCAGCCGCGCCCCCAGAATGAATGGAAACCACAGCTACGGCTGGTTGATCTTGAACAAGCGCGCATGCTGGCCACCATGTTGCCTGTACAGCAAGTCACCAGTACTTCTCGACGAGCAGCGGGTCGTAAAGGACTGGAGCAAGATGAGGCTGCTCCTGCATGGCAATATCCGATGGCAGCCTTGGTCGGTGTTCTCCCACAGCAGCAACCCTTTCGTCAGGAAACAGAGCGCAAGACAACTCTGGCTTTTTTGCCAGATGAGGACGAAGAAAACTTGCTGCCTTACCGTGTTGAAGATGCTGTGGCACGGGGCAAGGGGAATCTATATGTTTCTGCATCCACCCAAGTGCATCAGGTTGATCTGGCACAGGGAAGTGGAATCAGGCTATGGGGTAATAATGACCTGCTGGCACTTCTGTCAGAGCAGGCTGATGCTCTGGGGTTAACACTGGATGAGTGCGCTAGAAAGATGACCACTGTTGAGGTGCCTACCAATGAGCAGGGCTGGCGATGGCATCCTTGGTTGGGGGTGGGGCGAAAGAATTAGGCATCCATGCCTTATAGCTGCCTGTTCGGCAGATGATTTTTGCATTAAACCAAATGACACTATTTTCTGAGCTGCCTATTCGGCATTAAACCAAAAGATACTATGGTTGAATTATCTTGGCTAAGGTTGTACCATTCAGTAAGTGCCTAGCCCTGTTCCAGCAGAGCTAGGCTTGTGCAACCTGCCGCTTGATCTCGGCTATAGCTATTAGGAGGTTTGTGATGAGTGGTTCTCATCTGCTCAGAAGAGTTTTAGGAGCTGATGCTCCCTGAACACTAATAAGTAGGCTCCCGCATGGCAAGTTACTGTGCGGGATTCTACATGGACATGGTTTTAAAGTCGAATGGAGTGATAACCCTATGAATGAAGAAGATTTACCTTCTACTCGTTCCAAGTGCTTTCATGCTGTCATCGTTGCGTTCATCAATGAGCGTCGTGATGCCAAGCTGAAAGGCAAGGAAG
>NZ_JACUUA010000428.1 GCF_014859565.1 Marinospirillum sp.
CGTTTTGCTGCGGCTGCGTCCAGTCGTAGACCGGCAGCTGAGTTGTTATACTGACAACAATCCTATTGACCACACCGGAAAGCATCATGACCCAGAATGAACTGAAACAAGCCGTTGCTAAAGCTGCACTGGAAGAAATTCGCAGTCAGCTCTACAAGGACAGCATTATTGGTATTGGTACCGGTTCCACCGCCAACTTTTTTATTGATGAACTGGCAAAACTGAAACATGACTTTGATGGTGCAGTGGCCAGCTCCGAAGCCAGTGCTGAACGCCTGAAGACACATGGTATTCAGGTGTATGACTTGAACAGCTCCGGCATTCTGCCCTTTTACATTGATGGGGCTGATGAAGTGAATGAGCGGCTGCAGATGATTAAAGGTGGCGGCGCGGCACTGACCCGCGAAAAAATTGTGGCGGCCTGCAGTGAAAAGTTCATCTGTATTGCTGATGAAAGCAAGCTGGTGCCAATACTGGGGGATTTTCCCTTGCCGGTGGAAGTTATCCCAATGGCACGCAGCCATGTTGGACGTGAACTGGTCAAAATGGGTGCTGATCCACAATGGCGCGAAGGTGTAAAAACCGACAACGGCAACCTGATCATCGACTGTTACAACTTTATGTTGGATGACCCGATCAAACTGGAAACCCTGCTCAACAACATCACCGGTGTGGTATCTAATGGCATTTTTGCTCATCGCCCCGCAGATGTATTACTGCTGGGTTGCAGTGGTGGTGTCAAACGCCTGACTGCCAGCCGCTGACTGGCAGCCTGTGGCTCAGGCAGGGATTTGTAACGGCCCAGCCTTTGTCACAACCTTTTGCCAGGCCGGATCTGCCTGCAGTCGCTGATTGTATGCCTGAATAGCCGGGTAAGCCGATAGATCAGAGCGTCCTGCCAGTGCCAGCATCGGAAAACTCATCTGCACATCTGCAGCCGTTAATTGATCACCGGCAAACCACTGATGTTGTTTCAGATGCTGCTCAATAAAACCAAGATGAGTATCCAGGTTCGGCTGAACAAAGGTTTCCAAAACCTTGCTGCTAATACCTTTTGCCACAGGTTTTACAAAAAACGGCATGGGGCGTTTTGCAATTTGGGTGAATACCAGCTTCATCAGTAACACCGGCATCAGTGAACCTTCGGCATAATGCAGCCAGTACCGATAATCGACCCAACCTTGCAGATCGTCCGCAGCAGGTTGGAAGCGACCTTCTCCATAACGCTGCAGCAGGTATTCAATAATTGCACCAGATTCAGCCACCACCAACTCACCATCCGTAATGACCGGTGACTTACCCAGTGGATGGATCTGTTTTAATTCCGGCGGTGCCAACAACACACCCGGCGCACGTTGATAAAACTTGATCTGATAGTCCAGTCCCAGCAACTCCAGCATCCAGAGAATGCGGTGAGAACGGGATTTTTCCAGATGATGTATAGTCAGCATAAACAGCCTCCAAACGCTTGTTTGAAAACCAGCTTAGCATAAAGTAATTCCAGCGCCCTGCTGTTTCAGGAGAAAATATGAAACTCTTTTTGAATGCCACCTCACCCTATGCCCGTTTTGTACGTGTTGTTGCCCTGGAAAAGGGTTTAAAACCAGAACTGGTTTGGGTTGATCCCTGGA
>NZ_JACUUA010000429.1 GCF_014859565.1 Marinospirillum sp.
CTGCCCGGCAATCTCCTTCTGGCAGCCCATGGCGTCAATGGTCACGATGGCACCCCAAGGATTGTAGCAGTCTTTGGTGGGGGCAGGCATTGCCATTCCCGATTTGTAATGTATTGTAAATAATCTTCGTTATTTACCAATATAAAGTTACAATCATGCGCTCAGTACCGATACTACCCTGATGACAGAAAATGGATTGATGATGCAACCGACATGGATCAGCTGTTGAACCTTTGCGGATCAGGCGATGTATCAAAACAAAATGCGGAATGCGTCGATTTTGACCCCTGGACAGTGGAGCGTTTGAGGCTGTTTTTTGGTGATCTGCCATTGTTGCAGTGGTTCAACCCGGCTGCACCGCGTATCAAGCAGGGCGAAGTGGTACCGGATAAGATGATGTGATGGATCGGGTGCGTGAAGGTGGCCACATCGATGTGGCGGAATCAGTATCACTCAACCTTGGAAGGCAGCTGGAAGTTGAGCGGAATAAATGTGCTGCTTAAATGCAATATTTTGGACAACTGGGTTGAAAATTAACGTCCATGAATAAAGAAAAACGCCACCAGATTTTTAGCCGCCTGCGGGAAGCCAATCCTCACCCCACCACTGAGCTAAACTGGTCAACACCCTTTGAGCTGCTAACCGCTGTACTCTTGTCAGCTCAGGCCACTGATGTAAGTGTCAACAAGGCCACCGACAAGCTTTTCCCAGTCGCTAATACACCCCAGGCTATTGTGGATCTGGGGTTGGATGGCCTGAAGACCTACATTAAAACCATTGGGCTATTCAACACCAAGGCCGAAAACCTGTTAAAAACCTGCCGTATCCTGCTGGATCAGCATGGTGGTGAAGTCCCCTCTACTCGCAAGGCACTGGAAGCCCTGCCCGGTGTGGGTCGCAAAACCGCCAACGTGGTTTTAAACACCGCGTTTGGTCAGCCCACCATTGCCGTGGATACCCACATCTTCCGAGTCAGCAATCGCACTGGTATTGCACCCGGCAAAAACGTGGATGAAGTGGAACAGAAACTGCTGCGCCATGTTCCTGCTGAATTTAAACCGGACATCCACCACTGGCTGATCCTGCATGGTCGTTACACCTGTGTGGCACGCAAACCCCGCTGCCTCTGCTGCCTGATTGAGGATCTATGTGAATTTAAAGAAAAAACGGACTGAATCCATCGCTACCGAAACAATGGTTCAGACAGTTTCATGATGCAATAGCACCGTAGTTATAAAGCTCTTCAAAACCTAGCTGGGATTTTATGCCATTGAAATCTAGGCCTAAGTACGAAGAAAAGCGCTCAAGCAAGTGAGCATTGGCTTTGCGGATTTTCCAACTGGCAATCGAGATCACCTTATTGCCTTGTATCCTCTGATGTAACCCCTTTTTAGCCTTGCCTGTGTAACCGCTGTAAAAGCGAGCCAGACCTCCAGGGCAAAAGCATCAGCATAAACTGCCGCCGCGGTTTTCTGACACTGGACATTTTCTGTAAAACCGTATTGACTATTTCCATGAAAGCCTGCGTTCGGGTGATGGTTGAGTTTGGTAACCCCATTATCCGGGTAGCAGGCTTTCTTTAAAACTGTCCGAACTATTGATCTCAAAGAGAGGGCAGTTTATGAGCAAG
>NZ_JACUUA010000010.1 GCF_014859565.1 Marinospirillum sp.
AACCTGATCTGAAGCTCAGGTGGCTCGTGCGGCCCGGACTTTTTGCTGGATTAACAGTTGGGTTGTAGCCGCAGCATCTATCGGGCGGCCATAAAAATAACCCTGTAGATAGTCACAGCCTTTGTGGCGCAGGTAATCAGCCTGTGCTTGATTTTCCACACCTTCAGCAACCGCTCTCATTTTTAAACCTCGGCATAAAGCCAAGGTGGATTCCACTATAGCTCGGTCGGCTTCATTGGCAGGCAGCCCTTTGATAAAGGCTTTATCCAGCTTTAACTGGTTTACTGGTAGATGTTTCAGATAAGCCAGTGATGAATAACCGGTACCAAAATCATCAATGGCCAATTTGATACCATGATGCGATAGGGCATCCAGCTTTTCCAAAGTGCTTACATCCTGCTGTACAAACACTCCTTCGGTCAGCTCAAGCTCCAGACACTCAGGCGCAACCTTATGCTTTTGCAGTGCTGACTTGACATTGCCCACAAAGTTTTCACTCTGGAACTCCAGTGGTGAAGCATTGACAGCCAAACGGGGTGGAGCAATATCCTGATGTTGCCAGGCAGCGTACTGTTTGAGTGCCTGCTCCAGTACCCACTGCCCCAGCAGCTCCATCAGTCCGTGGCGTTCAGCGAGCGGAATAAATTGATCGGGCGGAATGCGCCCCATCACTGGGTGATCCCAGCGCAACAAGACTTCCAATGCATCAATTTCACCGGTTTCCGCCAGTACCAGCGGCTGGAAATTCAGGCTCAGTTCGTGATTGGTTAGTGCATCTCTCAGCCCCTGCAGGCGTGCCAATGGGTTGTTGTCGTCTTTGAGGTCTTCGGTGAAAAAGCGGGTTTGTCCGGCACCACGGGTTTTGGCGGCATGTAAAGCCAGCTCTGCCTGCTGCAGCACATCATTAACCGTGAGACTGGCATTGTCCCAGGTGGTGGCTCCGATGGAAAAGTTGAACTCCATCAGTCGCCCTTTGATGGCAAAGGGTTTGCTCAGGCATTCACGTACTTTATTGATATTTGCAGCACGTTCATTGTGGTCGTTGCCTGAAGTCAGCGGGAAGGCACCAATAAAAACATCGGCAGAATGACGTGCAACCATTCCTGCGCAGCAGTCTTTCAGGCGACGAGCCAGGCTGTTAAGCAGCTGATCACCGACCGCAAAACCGTAACTGGCATTGACCAGCCGGAAGTTATCAATATCAATCAGTGCAACGGCCCAGCGCTGTTGCAGGTTGGGAATCTGACGTGATAATTCTCGCTGCAGGGTGGCGGTATTGGACAGGCCGGTGAGACGGTCGTGCTCAGTAGCATGTTCCAGGCGGGCTTCTTGCCGACGGTGTTCGGTGATGTCAGAAAAAACCGCAACATAGTGAGTCACTTCACCATTCTGGGTTTTGACTGCTTTGCAGGTTAACCACTCTAGATAAACTTCACCATCCTTGCGGCGGTTCCAGATTTCACCCTGCCAGACACCTTCACGAGCCAGAGTTTGCCAGTAGTTTTCGTAAAATGCCGCATCATGGTAACCGGAGCTGAGTAGACGTGGGTTTTTACCGACTACTTCCTGTTCAGAATAACCGGTAACCTGCGTAAAGGTGCGGTTGACCGCAATGATAGTGCCTTTGGGGTCGGTAATGGTGACCCCGTCATGGGTGTGATCAAATACTTGCCGCATTAGCAGCAGAGCAGTTTTCTGATCCCGGCTTCGATACCTGCGGTACCACTGTCCGATCATAAAACCCAGGGTAAGCACTAGGGGTAAAAGAACCAGAAAAGGAACAAACTGCCGGAGTTGATCGCCCATGAATAGAGTTACCTGTTGGCAAAGGCTTTAGCCAGTGAATGCATTTGTCTTATCTGATCCGTCAGGTGGTCGGCACTATGAGATGTTTTTTCTGCCTGGTTGCGCGAGTTGGATGCCAGGTTACGTAGCTGTTCAAGACTGCTGACCACGCAGTCGCTGGCTTGCGACTGTTGCTCCATGGCAGATGTAGCGCGATGGCTGGCAGTCAGTACACTGGCAGCTGCTTCAGTCAGCTCAAGTAATACATCGCCGGCCTTCTCAATCTGCTCGACTGTTATCTGACTATCCTCACGACTGGCTCGCATCTGGTCAACGGCCAGATCAATGTTCCGTCGTATGGCTTGAATGCGTTGAGTGATGGTTTCTGTTACCTGCTGAGTACTGCTGGCCAGCTGTCGTACTGCATCGGCCACCACAGCAAAACCGCGACCGGATTCACCGGCGCGGGCAGCCTCAATGGCAGCGTTTAATGCCAGCAGGTTGGTCTGGTCGGCAATATCGGTAATTGAGCCGATGCTTTCGTTGATGGCTTCGGCATCTTCTCGCAGGGTTTCAATACGATCCGCCGCCAATTCAAAACGTTTCGCCATGTGGTGCACGCTCTGAACACTGTTTTTGACACTGCTCTGGCCTCGGCGGGTTTCTTCATCCATCTGTGTGCTGGCAGCGTTGATGCCCTGCATGCTGTGTTCAATTTCGTGGATGCTACCTGCCAGTTGTTCGGCCATGCTGGCCAACGCATCCAGATGTTCTTCCTGTGCTCTAACGCTGGTTTCAGCCTGATGTACGGCTTGATCCGTGGTGTTGGCGACCTGTCCCAGCGATTGGGTAGCATCCTCCACACGACCAATAACCGTGCGGAGTTTGGCATCCTGCATACGCAGTGCCAGATCTAGAGCGCCAAACTCATTCATGCTGCCGTTATAAACCTGCTGTGCAACCGGGTTGTCGATGATGCCCAGTGCTCTGCGGTAGATGTTTTTCAGTGGGTTCAGGGCAACAGAGGCGGTGCCGAGGATGACTAACCCCAGCAGACCAACAAAAATTCCCGCCCAGCTGCGGTCATCCACCAGGTATAGTACCGTTAGGGTGGAAAGAATTTGCAGCAGAATCAGCCCGACCACCAGTCCGTAAACAGACCAGCGTTTGTGGGATGCTTTTTGTTTGCCGCTGTTGATATCCTGATAAGTCTGCTGAGCGCGTTGCACCAGGCTTTTTTCTGGTTTAACCCGTACAGACTGATATCCGACATGTTCATCACCTTCAAAAATAGGTGTGACATAAGCATCAACCCAGTAGGCATCACCGTTTTTGCAGCGGTTCTTGACCACGCCCATCCAGGATTCACCGCGCTGGATACGCTGCCACAGATCGGCAAAAGCCAGCGGTGGCATGTCAGGGTGGCGTACTACATTGTGGTTTTTACCAACCAGATCTTCAGCAGAAAATCCACTGATTCGCTGGAAATCAGTGTTGGCATAACGGGTGATGCCTTTCAAGTCGGTGGTGGATACCAGTCGATCCTGAAGGCTGAGGGTCACTTCCTGGTCGGTGACAGGCAGGTTGTTTTTCATGATCAGTGGCGCCGGAATTGCTGCCTTGTTTATGGGATGTTTATATCCTTGTATTGTAACAGGTTAAAGGCAGGGATGTCGGTTAAGTCGTGCAACCAAAAAGTCAGTCAGCATCGGCAGATGCAAACAACGGGCTTTGGCAGTAAACTACAACCAATAAACATGAGAACCTTTATAGCCTTACAAGACCTCAACAACGGAAAGACCCAGTGACTCAACAAAACTCCTACAATCGTGAAGAACTACTGGCCTGTGGCCGTGGCGAACTTTTTGGCCCCGGCAATGCCCAGCTGCCAGTCCCCAATATGCTGATGCTGGATCGTATCATTACCATTGATGCAGACGGTGGCGCTTATGGCAAAGGTCAGATCATTGCTGAGCTGGACATCACCCCAGATCTCTGGTTTTTTGACTGCCATTTCCCCGGTGATCCGGTGATGCCGGGCTGTCTGGGCCTGGATGCCATGTGGCAGCTGGTTGGTTTTTATCTGGGCTGGCAGGGCAACCCCGGACGTGGGCGTGCGCTGGGCAGTGGTGAAGTTAAATTTACCGGTCAGGTATTGCCTGAGGCAAAGCTGGTCACCTATCGTATTGATATTAAGCGCACCATGAACCGTAAACTGGTTCTGGGTATTGCTGACGGCATTATGGAAGTGGATGGCCGTAAAATTTATGAAGCGAAGGATCTGCGTGTGGGGCTGTTCACCAGCACCAGTGGCTTCTGATAGAGGACAAGCGGATGAGACGAGTCGTTGTTACCGGTCTGGGTATTATTTCGTGCCTGGGATCAGATAAGACCAGCGTTGTGGATTCATTGCGCCAAGGCCGCTCTGGCATCAAGTTTAAACAGGAATATGCGGACATGGGCTTCCGCAGTCAGGTGGCTGGCAGTATTGACCTGGATCTGGATGAACTGGTAGATCGCAAACTGAAGCGTTTTATGGGTGATGCAGCTGCTTTTGCTTACCTGTCCATGCAGCAGGCCATTGAAGATTCCGGCTTAACAGAGGAGCAGGTTTCCAACGTGCGTACTGGCCTAATTGCCGGTTCCGGTGGTGCCTCTTCTGCCAACCAGGTGGAAGCAGCGGATGTGCTGCGTGATAAAGGGTTGCGCCGTGTCGGTCCTTATCGTGTTACGCGCACCATGGGCAGTACCGTATCTGCTTGTCTGGCTACTCCATTCAAGATCAAGGGTGTTAACTACTCGATCTCCTCAGCCTGTGCGACCTCCGCACATTGTATTGGTAATGCCATGGAGATGATCCAGCTGGGTAAACAGGATGTGGTGTTTGCTGGTGGCGGTGAAGAAGAGCACTGGACACTGTCTTGCCTGTTTGATGCCATGGGTGCTCTGTCGACCAGTTACAACGACACCCCGGACAAGGCTTCTCGTCCTTATGATGCAACCCGTGATGGTTTTGTTATTGCAGGTGGCGGCGGTATGCTGGTGCTGGAAGAGCTGGAGCATGCCAAGGCGCGTGGTGCAAAAATTTACGGTGAACTGGTCGGTTACGGCGCCACCTCTGATGGCTACGACATGGTGGCTCCTTCCGGTGAGGGTGCTGTACGCTGTATGCAGCAGGCAATGGCTGGTCTGGATGGCAGCATTGATTACATCAATACTCACGGCACCTCAACACCTGTTGGTGATACCGCGGAGTTAAAAGCCATTCGAGAAGTATTTGGTGATCAGTGCCCAGCCATGAGCTCCACCAAGTCACTGACTGGCCACTCACTGGGTGCCACAGGTGTACAGGAAGCCATCTATTCCCTGCTGATGATGGAAAACAACTTTATTGCCGCTTCGGCCAATGTTGAGCAGCTGGATGAAGCCGCCGCTGATCTGGATATTGTTACTGGTAAAGCGCGTGAAGGTGTCACCCTCAACCGTATTCTGTCCAACAGTTTCGGTTTTGGCGGCACCAACGCCTGTCTGGTGTTCCAGCGTTATCAAGGCTGAGCACAATAGCAGTAAAAAAAGCCCGACCAGTGAAAACTGGCCGGGCTTTTTGTTGATTGGGCTGTTATTAAACGGGCGATGATCAGGCTTGGGTAGCATCCTTCGGTGCAGCATCAGACTCAGTTGTAGCCAGTGTGGGACGTGGAACAGCGGAAATTTCTGCCAGCTGGGTCTCAATCCACTGCTCTGCTTCGGCCATCACCTCATCGGCTCTGCGACCTTGGGTGTTAATGGGTTTGCCTATCCGCAGGCTGAGTGTGCCGGATAGTTTGATCCAGCTTTTGGGATCCCAGTGTTCACCGCCATTGTGCGCCACTGGGATAATCGGAACCCCGGCTTTACAGGCAATCATCGCGGCACTTTTACTGAAGGGTTTGCGTTTGCCGGGTGGTACGCGGGTTCCCTCAGGAAAGATCAGCACGGATAAACCTTCATCCAATCGTTCGCCGCCCACCTTGAGCACCTTGCGCAGCATTTTTGCGGGTTGGCTTCTATCCAGAGGGATGGGTTTGATCAGGCGTAATCCCCAGCCAAAAATTGGAATCTGCAGCAGCTCTTGTTTCAGCACAGTGCAGAGAGGGGGTCTTAAGGTGTGCAGGATAATGGTTTCCCACTCGCTCTGATGATTGGCAACCATCACATAAGGGGGTGATGCGAGGTTCTCAAGCCCGCTAAAGCGGTATTCAATGCCACAGGTAATTCTGAGCCAGAACAACACAAAACGGTTGTAGATATTCAGCAGTGAAAAACGCTGCCTTAAAGGTAGCGGTATGGACAAAAGTGCCATGGGAGCACCAATGACCAACAGTGCCGAAAAATAACCAAAATAAAATAACAGACTGCCCAGTGGGCGAGGTTTACGTGGTTTGGGCTGAGTCATTCAGCTGCTCCAGTAGTTCAGGAAGTTTGGCACGCCAGGCGCGTGGGTGCACGCCAAAGGTTTCCAGTAGGTGTTGAGTATTCATACCCTGGCGTGTGGTGCCAGAGGGATCAGCGGGATAAGGCTCAATTTTAAGGTAACGCGCCAGAGTATGCAGCAGTTCTGTCTGGCTGACAGGCTCACTGCCTGCGTAGTGGTACAGGCCAGATGCTTGAGCACCTGCACCAACCTGCAGTAGTATGCCCAGCAATACACGGGCGATATCATCCAGGGGTTGCAGGCCACGGTAGTCAATATTTTCGGGTGCTTTGTGCAGTTGGCAACGTTGCAGCAGTTGATCCAGCCCGCCGCCGGGCGTGCTACTTAACAGTGGCGGGGTACGAAGCAGGATGCAGCGGTTGTATTGTGCTGCACGACTTTCCAGTTCCAGCAGTTTACGTGCTGTGCTGTCGGGGTTTTCGGGCAAATCCAGTTCACTGACACCCTGCTGCTCTGCAGCAAACACCTGGTCAGACGATAATAGCAGTAGGTGGGCATCCCGCAGGTTGCATAACTCGGTCAGGGCATCAATTTTTTCCAGCCAGAAATCAAGATGGCTCTGATTCAGCGTTAAGCCCACTTCGGATGATTGTCCCAGTGGCGCCAGAATCAGAAACTGAAAGTCTGAGAGAGTCAGAACTTCGGTATCAGGCTTGACCTGCAGGACGTCCAGACCGGAATAACGCCTGGCTTCTTGTTCCAAGGCTGTAAAAAGAGCCTGATAGTCAGAAATCAGCAGAATGCGCATACAGGGAACCTGTTAAAATAATTCATCAAGCCCATCAGTATAACAGAGCAGTAAAAGCGAAATGCAGTTCAAAAAGTCGTTTTAATTGGTGCAAATCAGGTTTGGAATTTTCAGCACATGACTATTGCAGAGAATGGTTTTGATCCAGAGGCTTACCATATCTATTCAATACCAGCGCAAGAAATGAGTCTGGAGCAGGTTGCCTGCCCTGTTCTGATCAACTGCAATCCCTCACAGGTCATGGATGGCCAAAACAACACTATCTTGTGCTACGGAATTTGCTAGACCCTATATATAGGGTTGAGATGGCGTTAAAGTGAAATAAACGAGAAGTGGTCAAAGACCAGACATGAACAACTAAAAGGTGGGAATCAGCACGATGGATGTAACCAGTGAAGAGAAGGTTCAGACAACCGCTCCAGGTAAACTGCGGGTAATCAAGCGCAATGGTGAGCTGGCCGGTTTTGATGCCGGTAAGATTTCTGTTGCGATGCGCAAGGCCTATATTGCCGTGGAAGGTGAAAGTGCCGACTCATCCAGCCGTATGCGCGACTTGGTTGAAAAACTGACTCAGCAAATTGTGGAGACTTTCCTGCGTCGGATGCCAGAAGGCGGCACCCTGCATATTGAGGATATTCAGGATCAGGTGGAGCTGGCACTGATGCGCTCCGGTGAGCAGAAGGTCGCCCGTGCTTATGTTCTCTATCGTGAAGAACATGCCCGTCTGCGTGCAGCCCAGCAGCAGGGCATCAGCAAACCTCACCCGACCATTACTACCACTCATCTGGATGGTCAGCGTCGTCCGCTGGATCTGGGTCGGATCGAAACCCTGGTGGCAGAAGCTTGTGCTGGTCTGGATCGTGTTGAGCCGAAAAAGATTGTTGATGCAGCCATCAAGAACCTCTACGACGGTGTACCCATTGACGGTGTTTCCACCGCACTGATGATGACCGCCCGTACACTGGTCGAAAAAGAGCCGGACTACACCTTTGTGACTGCTCGCCTGCTGCTGGATAATCTGCGCCGCGAGGCCTTGTCCTTCCTGAAAATTGCCGAAGATGCCACGCAGGAAGAAATGAAAGCTCTTTACCCGGAAGCCTTTAAAGCCTATGTCGCCAAAGGCATCGAGTTTGACCAGCTTGACCCGCGCCTGGGTGATTTTGATCTGGATCGTCTGGGTAAAGCCCTGGACCCAGAAGCAGACAACCAGTTCACCTATCTGGGTCTGCAAACCCTGTATGACCGCTATTTTCTGCACCACGAAGACGTGCGTTATGAATTACCCCAGGTGATGTTTATGCGTGTGGCGATGGGTCTGGCGTTGAATGAAGCCGACCGTGAAGCCCGCGCCATTGAGTTTTATCAGGTGCTTTCCGCTTTTGATTACATGGCCTCCACCCCGACCCTGTTTAATTCCGGTACACGTCGCAGTCAGCTGTCCAGCTGTTACCTGACCACCGTACCGGATGATCTGGATGCCATTTATAACGCCATCCACGACAACGCCATGTTGTCGAAATGGGCGGGTGGTCTGGGTAATGACTGGACTCCGATTCGTGCCATGGGCTCTCGCATCAAGGGCACCAATGGCAAAAGCCAGGGTGTGGTGCCTTTCCTGAAAGTGGTTAACGACACGGCTGTAGCAGTAAATCAGGGCGGTAAGCGTAAAGGTGCTGTGTGTGCTTATCTGGAAACCTGGCACCTGGATATCGAAGAATTCCTGGAGCTGCGTAAAAACACTGGTGATGACCGCCGCCGTACCCATGATATGAACACTGCCAACTGGGTGCCGGATCTGTTTATGCAGCGGGTGTTTGAAGACAAGGACTGGACACTCTTCTCCCCGAATGATGTACCGGAACTGCATGACCTGTTTGGTCTGGCGTTCAAAAATGCTTATGAAGCCTACGAAGAAAAAACCCGTACCGGTGAAGTCAAACTCTTCAAACGAGTAAAAGCGGCAGATTTGTGGCGCAAAATGTTGTCCATGCTGTTTGAAACCGGCCACCCGTGGATCACCTTTAAAGACCCGTGCAACCTGCGTTCACCGCAGCAGCATGTGGGTGTGGTGCACTCATCCAACCTGTGTACAGAAATCACCCTGAACACCAGCGTGGATGAAATTGCCGTGTGTAATCTGGGTTCCATCAACCTGGTGCGTCACATCAATGCACAGGGTGAGCTGGACGTTAAAAAACTCCAGCGCAGTGTAAAGGTTGCCGTGCGGATGCTGGATAACGTCATCGACATCAACTACTACGCTGTTCCTCAGGCGCGTAACTCCAACCTGAAACACCGCCCGGTGGGTCTGGGTATTATGGGGTTCCAGGATTCGTTATACCTGCAGGGGATTGCTTACACTTCCGCAGCAGGCGTCGACTTTGCTGATCGCTCGATGGAACTGGTCAGTTATTTTGCCATCGAGGCATCTTCCGATCTGGCAGCAGAGCGCGGTCGTTATGAAACCTATGAGGGTTCACTCTGGAGTCAGGGCATTCTGCCGCTGGACTCCATCGAGCTGCTGCGCAAAGAACGGGGTGAGCAGTACATCGAAGTGGACACCTCCAGCACTCAGGACTGGGATCGTTTGCGCGCCAAGGTGAAAACCCAGGGCATGCGCAACTCCAACGTGATGGCAATTGCACCCACAGCCACCATCTCCAATATCTGTGGTGTGTCCCAGTCGATTGAGCCGACTTACCAGAACCTTTATGTAAAATCCAACCTCTCCGGTGAGTTCACCGTAGTGAACCCTTATATGGTTAAAGACCTCAAAGCTTTAGACCTGTGGGATGAGGTGATGGTGAATGACCTGAAATATTACGACGGTTCATTACAGCCGATTGATCGGGTACCGGAAGAAATCCGTCAGCGTTATGCCACGGCTTTTGAAGTAGAACCCAAGTGGTTGGTGGATGCGGCTTCACGTCGTCAAAAGTGGATTGATCAGGCGCAGTCACTGAATCTTTACATCAAGGGTGCATCCGGCAAAAAACTGGATGTGACCTACCGCATGGCCTGGTATCGCGGATTAAAAACCACCTATTACCTGCGTGCTCTGGGTGCCACCAGTGTTGAGAAGTCCACCGTGGATCGTGGCACCTTGAATGCCGTGGCTTCGGGTGCACCACTGGCCGCTGCGCCCAGTCAACCGCAGCCCCGCGGCATTGAGGATTTTCTTGAAGGTCGCAGCGGACAAAACGCTCCAAGGGCTGGCGATATTGATGATCTGGGCTGTGAAGCCTGCCAGTAATTGCTGATTTAAGAATGAATACGAGGGTATCAAAATGTTGAACTGGGACGAGTACGAAGAAACAACACTGGCAACCCCACCCCCGGTTGCTCCTGCACAGCCAAAAGCAGCACCGGCACCCCAGGTTAATGCTACTGCGGCGGCGGAAGTGCCCAGCACACAGTATGCCCCGCAAACCGATGGTGAACTGCACCGCCGCGCTGCCGAAGCGGTTAAAGCGCTGGATGTGGCTGCTGGTCTGGAAGAGCTGGAAATGGGTGCGCAGCGTATTGCTGTGGACGACAAGCGCATGATCAACTGTCGCGCTGACCTGAACCAGCTGGTGCCTTTTAAATACGAATGGGCCTGGCAGAAGTATCTGGATGGCACGGCCAACCACTGGATGCCGCAAGAAGTCAACATGAATGCGGATATTGCCCTGTGGAAAAGCCAGACCGGCCTGACCGAAGACGAACGCCTGATAGTAATGCGCTCACTGGGTTATTTCTCCACCGCTGACTCACTGGTCGCCAACAATCTGGTGCTGGCGATCTATCGTTTGATCACCAACCCCGAGTGCCGCCAGTACCTGCTGCGTCAGGCATTTGAAGAAGCCATCCACACCCATGCTTACCAGTATTGTGTAGAGTCGCTGGGTATGGATGAAGGTGAAGTTTTTAACATGTACCGCGAAGTGCCCACCGTGGCTGCCAAATCCGCCTGGAGCCTGAAACACACCCAGGCGATTGCCCGTCCGAACTTCCAGACCGGCACCCCGGAAACGGATCAGGAACTGCTGCGCAACATGATTGCCTTCTATGTGGTGACTGAAGGTATCTTCTTCTATTGTGGTTTCAGCCAGATCCTTTCCATGGGTCGCCGCAACAAAATGACCGGTGTGGCCGAACAGTTCCAGTACATCCTGCGTGATGAATCCATGCACTTAAACTTCGGTATCGACATGATCAACCAGATCAAGATCGAAAACCCACACCTGTGGACACCGGAATTCCAGGAAGAGATCACTCAGATGATTCTGGAAGGTACTCAGCTGGAAATTGCCTATGCTCGCGATACCATGCCGCGTGGTGTACTGGGCATGAATGCAGCCATCATGGAAGAGTACCTGCATTTCATCTGTAACCGCCGTCTGGCGCAGATTGGTTTAAAAGAGCAGTTCCCCGGTGCCACCAATCCTTTCCCATGGATGTCGGAAATCATTGATCTACGCAAAGAAAAAAACTTTTTCGAAACGCGGGTGACAGAATACCAGGTGGGTGGCGCACTCAGCTGGGATTAATTCACAGTAATCCAGGAAAGAGCCCGGCGGAATGCCGGGTTTTTTATGGCTTTTGCCAGATTAAAAAAAGCCATTACAATGCTACTATCAATAAAAGTGCTTAGGTATTTGCGGTCATGGCATGGCTATGGTTATTCTAGGCAACTGAACCGGAAGGAGCGCGGTTGCCTTTAATTCATTTTGGTAGGTGGGCAAGAAAAGATGAATGGAATTTCTGGAAACAAATTACGACCCCAGTTGCTGAGCAGGCAGCTGTATTTACTTATTTTTATTGCCCTTTCTTTGATGATTCCCCAGGCAGTGGCTGCCCCCGGTGAAAGCTGGGTTATCTCTGTGCCAGTTGGTAATGTACGCGATAGACCCGCGCAGGATGGTGCACTGGTTGCCCAGTTACCAGCAGGAACCCCAGTCACGGAAATTGAACGAAGTGGTGCGTGGTTACGGGTGCGGCTGCCGGATGGTGTCGAGGCCTGGATGCATCAGGTGACACTAAGCCAAACGGTCGACTTGTTCGGCTTATCGCTGCAAACAGTGGATCGAAAAACACTCAGGCCGGCCATTCGGGCGGCAGGGGTTGAAATTGTGCGGGAGGTAGACAGTTATCCCTACGATTTATACGACCCGAGCGACTGGATGGCTGGCTCCACTGAAATGGCTGTGGGTTATACACTGGATCAGCAGTTGTTTGCCGTGGCAGAAATCACCTTCCGTTCGCTTGATGATACTGATCAGGTCAGAAAAATTGCCGATCAGGTCAGCCAGCAACTGGGGCCTTGGCAACGAGTGCTGGGTCGTCGCGCAGAAGGTCCGGTGGAATTTGAATGGCAGCGTGGCGGTGTAAAAGTGATGGTTCACCGTGGCTGGCCGGATACCACCACCTACCTGACTTACGAGATCCCGGAGCGGCTGGAGCAGATGCACTCAGCCCAACAAGCTCAGTAACTCTTTATCAGCAACACGCCATCAGTCACCATTAAAAGCAGCATCAGTTCTGGCGCTGCTCTCCGTTCCACACCAGTTTGCCGCAACGCTGTAACCGATAACCGCCACACCCCTGTGCTTTTTTTAACCCCTCGGCACTTTGTAACCAGTCAAAAACCTGTTGCAGCAGAGTACGAAAATACACCGGTCTGGGCACCACCAGCTCAAAGGCTTCTTCATACACAGGAATAAACCCCAGCCCGAACTCATTAGCCGCAGCCTGAGTACCCGGCCCGATATCTGCCAGTCCCTGTGCGACGGCAGAGGCTGTTTCTCGCTCTGTTAGTGCCGCACAACAGATATTGATTTGCTCCAGTGTGCTGCCCTGCTGCCCCAGCCAGTCTTTCAGAAAGCGTTGTGATCCGGCACCTTCCTGACGGGTCACCCAGTTTTTACTCAACAGGCTGCTGGTGGAACAGCTTTCCAGATCGGGCCGAATAATAAGCCCCTGCTGGCGCTGAAACAGATGCACCAGTACCCAGTGACGTGAGCCATTGTACTGGCGTACCAGCGCCGGGTGGCGTAACTGGCTTTCAACGGCCTTGCCCCAGTGCAGGGCGCAACAATCCACCAGCCCTTGTGACAACAAGGACAAACCCGCCTGGGTACCGGTGGGCATATAACTGTAAAGTGCCTGATGTTTTTGATCCTGCATGATGCGTAACAAGGCTGCCTGCAACAGCGGATCATCACTGCCGGAAATCAGCAGTCGATCACTCAGCACACCATGATGACTGGATTCCAGCAGCCACTGATCCACCAGCTTGCGTGGAAACAGCCATTTGCCGGTCACCTTGGTGGCGGGCAGGTGTCCGTCACTGGCGAGCTGATACACCTTTTTTTCATTCAGGTGCAGATAATCAGCAACATCTTTCACTGTCATGTAGGTGTTGTTATCACTCATAAAAGATCACCCGGACGCAGGGTCGGGCGAGCATCCAGATCCAGCCGTTGTTGGCTGGCAAAGACCTGGAAATGTCGTCCTTTGGCTCTTGCCAGCAACAGCAGTTTTAACTGCATGGCAATTTCCAGTCCCATCTGGGTGGCACCGGAGCGGGATAACAACACACTGATACCCATCTGGGCAGTTTTCATCACCATCTCGGAGGTTAAACGCCCGGTGGTGTAAAAAATGGCCTGCTCGGGTTTAATACCCTGCAGCCACATACGACCGGCCAGTGTATCCACCGCATTATGTCGACCAATATCCTCACAAAAAGCCAGCACCTCTCCATCTGCTGTACACACCGCACAGCCATGTACCGCACCGGCATTACGATAGGTGGCGTTATGGGTTTTCAGGTTGTCCAGCAGGGTATAAATCTGTGATTGTTTTAACGGCCACTGGGGTAAATCCAGACTTGCCAGCCGTGCCATCTGATTACCAAACACCGTGCCCTGACCACAACCGGTGGTGATGGTGCGGGTGGATAACAGCTCTTCCAGATTGGCAACGTCGCGAGAGGTTTTGACCGCTGCGGCACCCACTTCCCAGTCCACCTGGATGGCCTCGATATCTTCCAGATTTTCTACCAGCCCCTGATTACGCAGATAACCCAGCACCAGTGCCTCCGGGTCTTCCCCTAGTGTCATCAGTGTGACCAACTCGCGCTTGTTCAGATAGAGCGTCAGCGGGCGCTCACAAGCCAGAGCAATATCCTGCCACTCACCCTGCTCATTCATTACGCGGGTGGTCAGCGTCAGGGGTGCTCTGGCCTGTGACAGTTGAAGTTGGTGGTTGCTGGTATGACAGGCAGAAGACATCATGGGCGACTCGTGCAGGTTGTGTTAAAACTCAATTTTCGGAGCTAAAAAATAGTAGTAAAATACACTTAAGTTTCTGAAATATATAAAAAAATAGCCTTTTCGTGGTATAATGTTGGTTGTCTAGACAAAACATGATACCCACCCAAGGCTACCCTTGAATACTGACACAACCTCTTCTGTTTTGCCATCACTCACCGCTGAGCATTTAAGCCGCCACGATGTTCAAGTGAATAATCTTTTTAGCAAAGGATGGCAGCGAATCGGCTTTAATCAACTGCTGAAACAAGCGCGGTTTACAAAGCGTTCAGGGACGCCTGTCATGCAAATGGATACCTTCACGTTGAGACTAGAGGCTAAATCCGTTGGTGATAAATACTAACGGTCATCCGCACATACACAGTTTCGGCCTGTGTTCTTTGCCTGATACAACGCGTGATCTGCATTGGCCAGCAGGGTATCCAGGCTGTCGTTTCCTTGTGCGGTGTGACTGACACCAAAACTACCGGTGCAGTGTAAGTGTATGCCATCAAAAGTTATTTCCAGCTGATCAATACGTCGCCGTAATCTTTCCGCTAGTCTCATGGCCTGATTCAGCGTGGTTTGTGGCATCAGAATGGCAAACTCCTCCCCGCCCAGTCGTGCCAGCACATCGGAAGCCCGTACCTGTTCAGCAGCAGTTTTAGCAATGGATTGCAGCACCAGATCACCCGCTGCATGACCATGCAGGTCATTAATCTGTTTAAAGTGATCCAGATCGAACATCACCAGGCTGACCGGGTTGGCATTACGTTGTGCCAGATGCAGGGTTTTTTGGCCCAGATTAAAAAAAGCACGTCGATTATTCAGGCTGGTCAGCACATCGGTATCGGCCAGCATTTCTGCCTTCCGACGCGCGGCCTCCAGTTGCTGCTCTATCAACTTGCGATCGGTGATGTCCGTAGCAATCTCGATGCGCACCAGTCGACCATCCAACCACTCCACTGCCTGATCCCGACACTGATACCAGTGTTCATTGACGGTATTCTGAAACTCCCATACCAGCACACCGGTCGGCTTGCCTTCTTCATCCAGCAAACGATGATTGGTGCAGAAGGCGCAAGGGCCTGTCTGATCAGCTTGCAGCACCTGCCAGCATTTACGTCCGTGGGCTTCGCCCCATTGGTTGCGTCCATATTCATTCATGAACAGCAACTCATAGGTATCCATATCTGCAACGTACACCAGTGCATCAAGGTTATCCAAAATCCGGCTGACGGCCTGCTGGTTGTTGTTCTGTGTGGAGTGTTGATCCTTGTGCATGGGCATCTCTTTCATAGGGTTAAACGGATTGTACAAACTCCGAGTAGCGTAAAAACTGTAAGCCGGGCTTGAAACATACAAGGTTTGTCCCCATTTAACGGTAACTGGGAATTTAACGCTTTATTTAATACAAGGGCAACAGCCAGCCCGGTTTACGGAGTTGATTATGAGTAAGCAAGAGGATCTCAAGCAGCAGGACGAAGCAGTCGAACCACTGGTGACGGCCGCTGATGTTGAGATGAGCCCGGAAGAAGAAATTGCCGGATTGTCTGCACAGGTTGAAACCCTGCAGCAGGAGCTGGCCGAAGTGCGTGACCAGATGCTGCGTGCTGCAGCCGAAGCTCAGAATGTGCGCCGTCGTTCTGAGGCAGACGTGGAAAAAGCCCATAAGTTTGCGCTGGAAAAGTTTGCCCGTGAGCTGCTGCCGGTATCCGACAGCCTGGAAAAAGCGACTGAAGCGCTGGGTGATGTGGATGAAGCACAAAAAGAAGGTGTGGAGATGACCCTGCGCCTGTTTATGGGTGTGCTGGAGAAGTTTCAGATTAATCAGGTTAATCCCATGGGTCAGACTTTTGACCCCCAGTATCATGAAGCCATGAGTATGGTGCCAAATCCCGCTTTGCCCCCCAACTCAGTGATGGATGTGCTACAGAAGGGTTATACCCTCAATGGTCGCCTGCTGCGTCCGGCGATGGTGGTGGTAGCAACCGGCGGCACACCAAAAAAGATTGATGAGACGGCTTGAAAAAGCAACTGACTGGACACATTAAGTGTTCAGCATCAGGAAAAGAACTTCCCCTGTTAAAAAATTGAATACTTATTCGGAGATGAATTATGGGTCGCATTATTGGTATTGACCTGGGTACTACCAACTCATGTATTGCTGTGCTGGATGGTGATAAACCCAAGGTGCTGGAAAACGCTGAAGGTGGGCGTACTACCCCTTCCATCATTGCTTATACCGATGATGGTGAAATTCTGGTTGGTCAGAGCGCCAAGCGTCAGGCAGTGACCAATCCTCACAACACCCTTTATGCTGTTAAGCGCCTGATTGGTCGTCGTTTTGATGAAGAAGTGGTACAAAAAGACATCAAAATGGTGCCTTACAAAATCGTCAAGGCTGACAACAACGATGCCTGGGTGGAAGTAAAAGGCAAAAAAATGGCTCCTCCGCAGATTTCTGCTGAAGTGCTGAAAAAAATGAAAAAGACCGCAGAAGACTATCTGGGTGAAGAAGTCACCGAAGCGGTCATCACCGTTCCGGCCTATTTCAACGACAGCCAGCGTCAGGCCACCAAAGACGCTGGTCGTATTGCCGGTCTGGAAGTCAAACGCATCATCAACGAGCCAACTGCAGCGGCACTGGCTTATGGCATGGACAAGTCACGCGGTGATAAGACCATTGCTGTGTATGACCTGGGTGGTGGTACTTTTGATATCTCCATCATCGAAATTGCCGATGTGGATGGTGAAACCCAGTTTGAAGTACTGGCGACCAATGGTGACACCTTTCTGGGTGGTGAAGATTTTGACATCCGCCTGATTGATTATCTGGCAGACGAATTCAAGAAAGACAGTGGTATTGATCTGAAAGGTGATCCGCTGGCGATGCAGCGTCTGAAAGAAGCGGCTGAAAAAGCCAAGATTGAACTGTCATCCGGCCAGCAAACCGATGTGAATCTGCCTTATGTGACTGCCGATGCCACGGGTCCGAAGCACCTGAATGTCAAGGTGACTCGCGCCAAGCTGGAAGCGCTGGTGGAAGATTTGGTCGAGCGTTCTCTGGCACCTTGCCGCACGGCGCTGCAGGATGCCGGTGTATCCACCAGCAAGATTGATGACGTGATTCTGGTTGGTGGTCAGACTCGTATGCCGATGGTACAAGCCAAGGTTGCCGAGTTCTTTGGCAAAGAAGCACGTAAAGATGTTAACCCGGACGAAGCTGTGGCCGTGGGTGCTGCCATTCAGGGTGCGGTACTGTCTGGTGATGTAAAAGACGTACTGCTGCTGGATGTGACTCCGCTGACCTTGGGTATCGAAACCATGGGCGGTGTGATGACTTCACTGATCGAGAAGAACACCACTATCCCGACCAAAAAGTCACAGGTGTTCTCGACGGCTGAAGATAATCAAAATGCAGTGACCATCCATGTCCTGCAGGGTGAGCGCAAGCAGGCGACACAGAACAAGTCACTGGGTCGTTTTGATCTGGCCGACATTCCGCCCGCTCAGCGTGGTATCCCACAGATTGAGGTGACCTTCGATCTGGATGCCAACGGTATCCTGAACGTGTCAGCCAAAGACAAGGCCACTGGCAAACAACAGTCGATTGTCATCAAGGCATCTTCCGGTCTGTCTGATGATGAGATCGAAAAAATGGTGCGTGATGCTGAAGCTCACGCAGCAGAAGACAAGAAGTTTGAAGAGATGGTGCAGGTTCGTAACCAGGCCGATGGCATGATTCACGCGACCCGTAAAACTCTGGCTGATGCAGCAGACAAGGTGGAGCCAGCCGAGAAAGAAGGCATTGAAAAAGCCATCACTGAGCTGGAAGAAGCCATGAAGGGTGATGACAAGGAAGCCATTGAAAGTAAAACTCAGGCACTGGCAGAAGCCTCCGGCACTCTGGCACAGAAGCTGTACGCGGAGCAGGCTGCTCAGGCAGAAAATACTGCGGCAGGTGATGATGCAGCCAAAGGCCCGGATGATGCCGTAGATGCTGAGTTTGAAGAAGTGAAGGACGACAAGAAGTAATCCTTGCTGTTTAGCATGACCTAACCTGAGCCAACGCGGGATACGACTCCCGCGTTGGTTTTTTGCCCGCAGAGCAACTGCATGATGGGTGGATTAAAAAGCGGTGACGAATAACCATGGCAAAACGTGATTACTACGAAATCCTGGGGGTCGAACGCGAGGCTGACGAAAAGGCCATCAAAAAGGCCTATCGTCGACTGGCGATGAAATACCACCCGGATCGTAATTCTGATGACCCGGCGGCGGAAGAAAAATTCAAGGAAGCCACCGAGGCTTATGAAGTGCTGGCTGATGCTGATAAGCGTGCTGCGTATGACCGTTTTGGTCATGCCGGTGTCGATCAGCAGATGGGTGGCGGTGGTTTCTCCGGTGGTAACGGCAATTTTGGTGACATCTTCGGAGATATGTTCGGTGATATCTTCGGTGGTGCGGCTCAGGGCCGGGGTGGTCGCGGTGGCGCCCAGCGCGGTTCAGATCTGCGTTATCAGCTGGATTTGGATCTGGAAGATGCGGTGAAAGGCACCTCAGTCAAGATTAAGCTGCCGACACTGGAAGAGTGCCATCACTGTAATGGTACAGGTTCAGAAGACGGCAAGGTTGAAACCTGCGCCACCTGTAATGGTATGGGCCAGGTACGGATGCAGCAGGGCTTTTTTGCCATACAGCAAACCTGCCCACGCTGTCATGGTGCGGGCAAGGTGGTGCGCAATCCTTGCAAGAAGTGCCACGGTGAAGGCCGGGTACAGAACTCCAAAACCCTGGAAGTGAAAATCCCAGCCGGTGTGGATACCGGTGATCGTATCCGCTTGTCGGGAGAGGGTGAAGCCGGTCGCATGGGTGGCTCATCCGGCGATCTTTATGTGCAGATCAATGTACGCCCACATCCGATTTTTGAGCGGGATGGTGCCAACCTGTATTGTGAGGTGCCGGTTAGTTTTGTGGATGCCACACTGGGTGGTGAGCTGGAAGTACCAACCCTGGAAGGCCGAGTGAAGCTGAAAATTCCTGCGGAGACTCAGACTGGAAAACTCTTCCGCCTGCGCGGTAAGGGTGTCAAGCCAGTACGGGGTGGTGCAGCGGGTGATTTGTTGTGCCGTGTGGTGCTGGAAACACCGGTGAATCTGAGCGAAGCGCAGAAAGACCTGTTACGTCAGTTCCATGAAGACACCCGTGCTGAAAAGCACTCACCGAAAAAAAGTAACTGGTTTGATGGGGTGAAAAAGTTTTTTGAGGACATGAAGCCCTGATCCTGCATTTTTTCTGTGTAAATCACCATTAAAAAACCCGCCGTGCTGAACACGGCGGGTTTTTTGTTAGTGCTGTATTGCAGTTAATCCGTGTTTTAACGCTCAACCGCCAGCGCAACACCCTGACCACCACCAATACACAGGGTTGCCAGACCTTTTTTGGCATCCCGTTTGACCATTTCATGCACCAGGCTGACCAGTACACGGCAACCGGAGGCACCAATCGGGTGACCCAGTGCAATGGCACCACCGTTCACGTTCACCTTGCTGGTATCCCAGCCCAACTGGCGATTAACACACAGTGCTTGTGCAGCAAAGGCTTCGTTGGCTTCAACCAGATCCAAATCTTCGATTGCCCAGCCCGCTTTTTCCAGACACTTACGGGTGGCTGGAATCGGACCGGTACCCATGATGGCTGGATCAACACCGGCTGAAGAATAAGCCTTGATACGAGCCAGAACCGGCAGACCCAGTTCAGCTGCTTTGCTGGCAGAGCAGAGAATTACGGCAGCAGCACCATCATTGATGGTGGAAGCATTGCCGGCTGTGACGGTACCGTCTTTTTTGAAAGCGGGGCGCAAACCAGCAAGTTTCTCGGCAGTGACCGCACGAGGACCTTCATCGGTGTCAAATACCACTGGATCACCTTTACGCTGTGGAATGGCCACAGGATAAATTTCATCTTTGAAACGACCGTCAGCAACAGCTTTAGAGGCTTTTTCCTGTGAGGCAGAAGCAAAAGCATCCTGATCTTCACGGCTGATGTTGAACTTCTCTACAATGTTTTCGGTGGTGATGCCCATGTGGTAGTCATTGAAAGCATCCCACAGGCCATCCACAATCATGGTGTCCTGAGCTGTCCAGTTGCCCATGCGCTGACCATTACGTGAGTTAGGCAGGATGTGTGGAGACATGCTCATGTTCTCCTGACCACCGGCAATGATGATTTCAGCATCACCACAACGAATAGCTTGAGTCGCCAAATGAAGAGCCTTGAGGCCGGAGCCGCAGACCTTGTTGATGGTCATGGCGGGGGTGGTTTCAGCCAATCCGGCCGCAATCATGGTCTGACGGGCAGGGTTTTGACCACAACCGGCAGTAAGCACCTGTCCAAGAATGACTTCATCAATCTGTTCGGGTTTGATACCGCTGGACTCCAGCAGACCCTTAATGACGGTTGCGCCCAGTTGATGAGCTGGAACAGTGGCCAGTGAGCCACCAAAGCTGCCAATGGCAGTACGACCTGCCGCTACAATAACTACATCTTGCATTTTTAGTTCTCCCAGTACGCCTCATGTTGGAGGCAGGTTGGCCTGCCTTAAAAGAAGGCTATCTCAAAAAGGTAACAGAAGCATGACGGCTTGCCTACATAAAGGATAAAAAAACGCGAGTCTCTTAGACTAAAAATGCAGCCGAGGCTGCTTTAAAAGGTATAGAAATACGGGTTACACAGCAGCTTAGGCCACCTGTACCGGAATGGCATGGCTGGTATGGCTGACAGCATTGCCTTCAGTCATATAAATCAGTGCTGGTTTGTGGTTGATGCGCTCTGCCTCGGTAAAGTTGGCATAGGCACAAATGATCACTCGATCACCAACGGATGCCAGGTGGGCTGCAGCGCCGTTGACTGAAATAATGCCACTGCCGGGTTCACCACGGATAATGTAGGTGGTGAAGCGCTGACCATTTTCCAGGTTATAAATCTGAATCTGTTCGTACTCGTGTAAACCGGCCATATCCAGCAGGTTGCCATCTATGGCGCAGGAGCCTTCATATTCCAGTACCGCATGGGTGACACGAGCCTGATGGAGTTTGGCTTTTAGCATAATGGTTTGCATAACAGTGATTCTTCCTCGTCAATTCAGTGTTTATCCCGGTGAACTACCAGGTTGTCAATTAAACGGGCCTTGCCCAGTCGTGCAGCGACCAGAATTACCCAGGAGTCTGCCTTGATACCGGGTGGGCTGAGATCCAGCGAACGAATTTCGACATAGTCTGGTGCAAACCCCTGTTCAGCCAGGCGTGCACGGGCAAAGTGGCAGAGTTCAATAAAGTGGGAGTTGCCTGCTGCCAGTTTTAGACCAGTGGCTTGCAGAGTTGCATAGAGTGAAGGTGCTTTTTTTAGTTGCTCAGGTGTCAGGTAGGCATTGCGTGATGACAGTGCCAGGCCTTCACTGGTGCGACAGGTCGGCACACCAATAATACGGATGGGGAAAGACAGGTCTTTGACCAGTTTGTTGATGACTGCCAGCTGCTGGTAGTCCTTCTGACCAAAACAGGCAATATCCGGCTGCACAAAGTTGAACAGCTTGGTAACAACTGTGGCAACACCATCAAAGTGACCAGGACGTTTCTGCCCACAGAGTCCTTCACTGACAACCGGCACAACCACCCGGGTTATCTGCTCCTGACCCTCGGGGTAGACCTCTCCTACATCCGGTGTGAACAACAGGTCGCAGCCAACACTTTGCAGCAGCTGTTGATCCTGTTCCAGTGTGCGGGGGTAACGTTCAAAATCTTCACCGGGGCCAAACTGCAGTGGATTGACAAAAATACTGGCAATCACGATGTCTGCATGGCGACGTGCTTCTTCGACCAGACGTAAATGGCCCTGGTGCAGGTTGCCCATAGTGGGAACCAAAGCCAGTGTCTTTCCTTGGCTCCGCAGTTCAGCAAGCTGCTCACGTAGTTCACTGACGCGGCTGATGGTGATTAAGGGTGTGCTCATTTGAAGCAGTGTTCCTCAGCGGGGAAAGAGCCGGATTTGACGGCCTGATGATAGGCTGTCAGCGCTTCCGGTATGGAGCTAGCCTCGGCCATGAAGTTTTTTACAAATTTTGCTGTTTTGCCGACGGTGACACCCAGCATGTCATGTAATACCAGTACTTGCCCATCGGTATCCGGACCGGCACCAATACCGATCACCGGACAGCTGACAGCCTGACTCACTGCCTTGCCAACTTCACTGGGAACACACTCAAGCAACAGTAAGCTGGCACCGGCGGCTTCGAGACGTATTGCAGCATCAACCAAAGCCTGTCCGGCATCACCACGCCCCTGAACCTTGTAACCACCCAACTGATTAACAGTCTGGGGTGTCAGGCCGAGGTGCGCACAGATGGGGATGCCTCGGCGACTTAGCTCGGTGATACCGTTTGCCAGCCATGCGTCACCTTCAATTTTAACCACATGCGCACCGGCACGCATCAACTGTGCTGCATTCTCCAGCAAGGTAGGAATGCTGGAGTCACACATAAATGGTAGATCAGCCATGATCAGGGTTTGCTGGTTGCCACGTTTTACAGCACGGGTGTGGTAGACCATGTCGGCCAGGCTGACAGGAAGGGTGGAGTCGTGTCCCTGTAAAACCATACCAAGCGAGTCGCCGACCAGCATGACTTCAATGCCAGCTTCATTGATGCGGCGAGAGAAGGTGGCATCGTAACAAGTCAGCACACTGAACTTCTCACCGGCTTGTTTCAGCTCTTTGAGCGTATTAATGGTCACAGCTTTCATGGACTGTACCCTTGTTCTGGTTATAGGGTTGGATGGCAATTTTTTGCCATCCTAAGCATGGAAACGGGATTGTTACCCCTGGTAACCTAAAAGTCAAAGCCCGGATAGGCTATTTGCTTCCAGGGGTAACACCCCCTGAAAATCATCGAGTGTTAACTGATCCAGCAGGTGACTCACACGACCTTTACCGGGTATGTAAAGATCTGCGGCCAGCTCGGCGAGTGGCAGCAGCACAAACGCACGCTGAGTTATTCCGGGGTGGGGTAGAGTCAGGCGTGGGTGCTGGTATTCCAGTTGATCATAAAGCAGTAGATCCAGATCCAGGGTTCTTTCTCCCCAGTGGCGCAACTTGACTCTCTGGTGGTGTTGCTCCAGTTGTTGCAAGGCATCCAGCAATTGCAGCGGCTCAAGTTCGGTATCCAGTTGTGCCACGGCATTAATAAAGTCCGGCTGATCCTGCGGCCCCATGGGTTTACTCTGCCATAAACGAGACGTTTGCCGCAGTTGTGTCTGAGGCAGTTGTGCCAGTTCTTGAAAAGCAGTCAGTAATTGCTGAGAAGGTTGCTCAAGGTTACTTCCCAGTCCTATCCAGGCAATTGGCATAAAAGCTTTGGCTCAGCTGGATGCTGCAGGTTTGCGACGACGCGGGTTGCGGCGTCTACCGGCAGACTTTTTCGTCGGTGAGCGTCCCAGTGCATTCAGCAGGATGTGCTGACCGGCTTCATCGGTTTCCTGAAACTCTGTCCACCAGGCACCAACGCCTTCGGTTGGTTCACCGGCTGCTTCACGCAGTAGCATAAAGTCGTAGGCGGCTCGGAAGCGTGGCTCTTGTAGTAGTGCCCAGGCACGTTTGCCATGACGCTGAGGTAATTTCAGCTGCATGTCCCAGATTTCCCGCATCGGGAAGGCAAAACGTTTGGGAATGGTGATGTGCTGGTTCTGGCGCTGTAATAACCGGTTGCCTGCCTGCTGCATGGCAGGAAAGGCGGGTACACCATTTTTCAGCAGGTCGGAGTAGATCAGCTCAAGTCCTGGCCAGAGCAGGGCAGCATACAGATAGGCCGGGGTCACCGGACGCTCCTGCTGGATACGTAAATCGGTGTTGATCATGGCTTGTTCTACCAGAGCCAGGGCAGCAGGGTTTACTTTAAAAGCTTCATGGCTAGCGGGGAACAGAAAACCAAAAAGATGGTACTCAAGCAGTAACTCAAAGGTTTTGTGTGCGTGACCAGACAAGAATAGCTTTAACACTTCATCAAACAGACGAGCCGGAGCAACCTGTAACAGCAGATTGGCCTGACTGCGAATGGGTGCCTCAGTACTGGCTTCCAGAGTAAAGTCCAGTTTGGCAGCAAAACGGATGGCTCGCAGCATCCTGACTGGATCTTCACGGTAACGGGTTTCAGGATCACCAATCAGCCGTAGACGACGCGCTTGAATATCTGCCAAGCCGCCGGTGAAATCATGGATGGAGAAGTCGTTGATGCTGTAATAAAGCGCATTGATGGTGAAGTCTCTGCGTAGGGCATCTTCTTCAATGTTGCCCCAGACATTGTCACGCAACAACATACCGTCTTCTGATTGGCGTGAATGGCTGCTTTCTTCCGGTGCGTGTCCACGGAAGGTGGTGACTTCGATGATTTCTCGACCAAAACGCACATGAACAATTCGGAAGCGCCGACCAATCATGCGTGAGTTGCGGAATAAATGATGAACCTGCTCGGGTGTGGCATTGGTGGCGACATCAAAGTCTTTGGGATTTTTACCCAGCAGTCGATCCCGGATACAGCCACCCACTAGATAGGCCTCAAAACCACTATTTTGCAGACGGTAAAGAACCTTCAGCGCCCCTTCATGGATTTCGCTGCGCGAGACAGGGTGTTCCGAGCGGGGAAGAATGCTGCGGGTGACAACAGGTGCCGGAGGCTGTCTGTTCAGGCGGGTTTTGATGTAGCGAGTAATTCCTTTAAGCATTTTGGCCGTCGATATTAAATAAAGATACTGCGCAGTTTAACCGACCAGCCGGATGGGGCAAAGGCTGAAGAGTGATTCATAACAACAAAAGGGGAAGGCCTGAGCCTTCCCCTTTGAATCGATTGACACTGGCTGCATCCGTGCAGGAAATTAGGGAGATGTTTCTAGATCGCCCTGAATACGTATCACAGTCGCAAATTCTGCGTGAATTGCAGAGGCTGACCGTCTCGTATTCAAAACAATTTAGCCTCAGCTTGGACCTTTTCTTTGGGTGTTTATTGTTGTTGTTCACCCTTGTGATGTACTCAGCATTGTTTTTATTTTTTGCTGATCACATCGGTTTTCGCTGAAGACCGGAGACCTTGGCTATTGTTTTTATTGTCGATGCCGCAACTGCTGAACCGTTTTTTGTATTTGTGGTGGATTGCAGTGGTCTTTCACCTGGCTTCCTGTTGTTTTTGTTGTCGGAGGCCGGTTCGGTCAAGCTCAGTGTTTGTTTTTGTTATGCTGAGTCTGTGACGCCGGTGTTCTTATTTTTCTTGGCTAGTAGTATGCTTGTTGTGTGCCATGTTTCTGCATCTTATTTTAAATCAATTAGTTAGGTTAAAAATATGTTATTTTTGCAGTTTGCCTGAACCAGGTGTTACCCATAATTGGCCGGTTGAGGGTGGGATTTGGGTGTAACGGTAACACTTGTTTTTTTAACGTGAAGAAATACTTTTGCGTCTGGGAATACCCAGTCGCTGGCGTCTTTCCCACAGACATTTACGTGAGATGCCAAGCTTTCTCGACAGCTCGGTTTCACTGAGCAAATCCTGATTCTCACGGACAAAACGCACAAAATAATCTTCCAGAGACAGATCATCCACCGGCAGATGGGCGGGATCTGCCTCTTCTTTATCGGTGGTGGCGGATGCAGAGGATTCGCTGCTACGATTACCCTGTGTGGGTGCGGTGGTTGCTGACTGTATAAAGCTGACCTTGGGTGGAGTGTGGCTGCCGTGTGGCAACTCCAGATCTTCGGCATGTAACAGGGTGTCGTCTGCCAGAATCACTGCCCGTTCAACCCGGTTCTCCAGTTCTCGCACATTACCCGGCCATGAATAAGCCAGCAGTGCATTACGAGCCGAGCGTGAAAAACGTGCGTGGGGTTTGTTCAGGCGTTGGCAGGTTTTTTTCAGTAGTTCATCAGCAATCAGCAGTATGTCTTCACCCCGCTCAGTCAGACAGGGTAACTCCAGCTCCACCACATTCAGGCGATAATAAAGATCCAGTCGGAACTTGCCCTGATCCACGAGGGTCTTGATATCTCGGTGGGTTGCAGCAATCAGGCGTATATCCACCCGACGAGATTCAACAGAGCCCAGACGGCGGATTTCACCTTCCTGCAGCACTCTTAATAGTCGAGCCTGAGCTTCCAGCGGTAATTCACCAATCTCATCCAGAAACAGACTGCCGCCATCAGCGGCTTCGACCAGACCGTTACGGCTGGCATTGGCGCCCGTGAACGCGCCTTTTTCATGGCCAAAGAGTTCGGACTCGATCAGGGTTTCGGGAATGGCTGCACAGTTGACTGAAATCAAGGGGGCATCTTTTCTGGGGCTGAGAGCATGGAGTGCACGAGCAACCAGCTCCTTGCCGGTACCGGACTCACCCAAAATCAACACACGGGTGTCATAGGGTGCTATTTTGCTGATTTGCCGAAATACCGCTTGCATGACATCACTCTCACCAATCATGCCGGCAAACTGTGCCTGGCTGGCAGGAGAGATTTCTTCCGGCTCGGTTGTTTCAGCCTGCTGGCGTCGATGCTGGCTGAGGATATGATTCACCGCCGAGAGCATTTCATCGTGATCAAAAGGTTTGGCAATATAGTCCACCGCACCAAGTTTCATGGCATCCACTGCTGAGCGCAGGCTGGCATAACTGGTCATGATCAGTACCGGGATGTCCTGGCTGATCAGCTCCGTACCAGATTCACCCGGCAGGCGAAGATCACTGATGATCAGATCAAAATGTTCTTTTGCCAGTTGCTGGCGTGCCTCCGAAACAGTGCCCGCTTCAGCAACCTGAAAACCATTACGCTCCAGTAACCGCCGCAGGGCGGAGCGGATAATGCCTTCATCTTCAACGATCAGTATCTGACTCATGATCTGCTGGCTGCTCCTGATGTGTTAATTCAGTGATCGAAGGGAAACGGCAACAAAAACAACTGCCCACCCCGAGTAGAGGGCTGGGACTGATGGCCTGAATCTGTCCTTCGTGCTCTTCGACAATACTATACACCAGTGCCAGTCCCAACCCTGTGCCTTCACCGGCTTGTTTGGTGGTATAAAAAGGCTCAAACAGATGCTCCAGGTGCTGGGCTGGAATGCCTGTGCCATTATCGTGAACTTCAACCACCACATCCTGATCACGCCTGTCACCACAACAGAGAATAATACCGCCATCTGGAGTGGCATCACGGGCGTTGGCAATCAGGTTCACAAAAACCTGTACCAAGCGCTGGGTATCACCTCGTACATAAAGGTGCTCCGGACATTCGTTTTTATACACACGATTACGACCTCGGTTACTGAGCGAGATCAGGTTGATGGCTTCGGTCAGTGCGCCTCGCAGGTTCACCTGTTCAAACTGCAGGGTGGCGTGAGCACGTCCGGCATGAGAGAAGCTGACCAGTGACTGCACTATGGCGGTGATGCGGTGGGTCAGCTGCAGAATCTGCTGGCTGGTTTCCAGTACCGCCTGTGGGTCTTCTGCGTCATACCGTAGGTTCTGCGCCAGAGACGAAATGCCGGTGACAGGATTGCCAATTTCATGCGCCACCCCCGCCGCTAAACGACCGATGGATGCAAGACGTTCATTGTGCAGCAGTTCGTCCTGTAGTCGTTTCAGATCGCTCTGATCTTCCACCAGTAACACGGTGCCACCCATTAACGCAGCAGGGTCATCCAGTCGTGCTTTGTGAAGGCTTAACCACCGTGGTGGGATGCCCTCTTGCTTCAGTGGTTGGCGGTGGATTTGCTGCCGGGGGCTTTCTAAAAAGCCTTGCAGCAGTTGGTTCCAGGGCTCCGGCAGATGGCGGATTCTGGAGCCTATCACCTGTTCACCCACAATACCGGTGAGGTGTTCCATTGCCAGATTCCACATCAATACTTCCTGGTCTCTGCCCAGGGTGCAAATCCCGACTGGGAGACGCAGCAGTGTCTGACGGTGGTGGCGGCGGAGTTTGTCCAGCTCTCTGGCCATACCGGTCAGACGGGTGCGGTAGTCTTCCAGATGCCGTTCGACATAATGTATATCATCTTCTGATTCGGTCTGCTGATTTTGCCAGGGCAGGTACCGGTCGGTTAACTCTTGCGCTACAGCGGGCCCCATCAAGCCGGAAAGATTGGCTTGTATTTGGTCGCGCAGCCGTCGCATTGAATAAGGACGAGCATCGGATGGATTGAGATTAAGTTCACCCAGAGCGCGGCATACTTCACGCTGGGCGGTTTCGATACCCAGCGGAATACTGAGGAAGCGGGTGAAGTCATCACAGTTTCTAGCTTGTAATTGCTGGCGCTTGGGATGCAGTAAGGCATCCTGAGAACAGGCCAGCGCACTGGCCTTTTCTTCATCACTGATACGTGTCAGCAGTGACACCAGAATAAAAATGACAATGTTCAGTGTAATGGCAAGAATAGCAACGTTGTACCAGTCACTGATACCGTTTAGCTCCAGGTGCATACCGGCCAGTTGCAGTTCATTGATATCCAGCATCAACGGGAAACCCAACCCGACAACCCATACGGTGAACCCGGCCAGCAGACCAGCAATTAAACCGTTACGGTTGGCAGAAGGCCAGTAGAGTAATGCCAGTGTACCCGGTAAAAATTGTAAAGTTCCGATAAAAGCGGATAAGCCCAGGGTGGATAAATCATGTTTAACACTCACCACCAGATAAACCAGATAAGCGATGAATATCAGCGTGCCAATCAAGAATCGACGCATCCAGATCAGCCAGTAATAAATATCAAAACGGGCCGGGGGCTGGTAAATTGCCAGCACCAGATGATTCAGTACCATGGGCGCCAGAGCCAGGGTGATCACAATAATAGTGCCACTGGCTGCAGCCAGACCGGCAATAAAAGACAGTAGGCTCCAGTAACCACCCAGTGACAGGGTGGCATATTCGATTGGCACACTGCTTTCAAGGGCATGATGTGCCCAGTAGATGATGGGAACTGGCAGTGCCAGTAATAACAAAAAAACCGGCAGCATCCAGCTGGCTTGCATCAAGGCATCTTCAGAGGGATTTTCAGTGAAGATGATATGAAAAATATGCGGCATAGAAACAGCCGTGGCAAAAAACAGCAACAACAGGGTACGCCACTGATTGTCTTCCAGCGGGGTAATGGCCTGAGTCAGAGTATTACCGTGCTCAGCCAACCAGTTTTCCAGCCCTTCAAAACCACCAAAAACACTGAACAGGGTGATGCCGCCGAGTGCCAGAAAAGCCAGTAATTTAACCAGCGATTCAAAGGCAATGGCAACCAGCAGGCTTTCGTGGCGCTCGCGTAGTGAGATATGACGTGCGCCAAACAGTATGGCAAACAGGGTAATCACAGCACAAAACACGAACGCCAGATGATAGGGGGAGGATTCGTTGGTCAGCAGATAAATAACATCACCAATAGCCTGAATCTGCAGAGCCAGCAGTGGCATGGTGCCAATCAACAGTCCAAGGGTCACCAGCATACCTACCCAGCGACTGCGATAACGGAAAGCAAACAGGTCGGCCAGTGACGATAACTGATAGGTACGGGTCAGGCGCAGGAGGGGCGATAGCAGCACCGGTGCCAGCACAAAAACACCGGAGATGCCCAGATAATAGGTCAGGTAACCATAACCATACTGGTCGGCCATGGCAAAGGAACCATAAAAAGCCCAGCCGCTGGCATACATACCCAGTGCCAGCACATACACCAGTGGATGACGCACCAGTCTTGCAGGAATCCAGCCTTTTTCCACTATCCAGGCACAGGCAAATAAAACCAGTAGATAGCCAACGCCGATGACAAAAATCTGTGTCAGTGTAAAACTCATAAGGTTACAACTGCTCCAGGCGGCGTTTCTGCTCCAGCCATAGGGTGGCTCCGATCAGCGCGCCCCAGACCAGAAAAGGTTTATACCAGTCACTGCCACCCCAGGGCGTTAGAAACCAGGGCGAAAAGAAGTAACCAACGGTGACCAGCAGTAGCACTAATCGATAGAGATACATGGATCCAGATCCGTGTCCTTGATGTGGGTAGTAGCGGGAATGTTACTCGGCTGCCAGTGGTTTAATGCTTCTTCCAGCAGGGTGGCCACAGGTTCAAGTCTCAGTGCCGGATCTGGTTGTTGCTGCAAAGCGCAGAGGGCACGGTAGAGTAACGGGCTAGCCTGCTGAGTATCCATTGCCGGAGCGTGATTCTGTTTTGAAAGCTTTTGACCTGTGTCATTCACTATAACGGGAAGGTGAGCGTAATGGAATGCGGGCTGATGGGGTTGTGCTTTGCCAAGACAGGTCTGAATCCAGATTTGCCAGGGAGTGGAGTCAAGCAGATCAATACCCCGCAGCAGATGAGTAATGCCCTGTTCCAGATCATCCACCACTACGGCCAGCTGATAAGCCCAGAGACCATCACGCCTGCGAATAATAACATCACCAGCCTGGTTGAGAGGCCAGTGTTGGTTTCCCTGGATTTCATCCTGCCAACAAATAGTTTGCTGATGATCCACGGCCAGTCGCCAGGCCAGCGTGCGTTCAGGGTGACGGGGTTTTATGCGGCAATAACCGGGATAAATTTGATGGTTTGCCAGTTCTTTGCGGCTGCAGCTACAGGGGTAGGCATGACCCAGCTGCACCAGCTGCTCAAGGTGAGCCAGGTAAAGATCATGGCGCTGGCTTTGGTAGATCACTTGACCATCCCAGTGCAGACCAAAGGCTTCAAGGGTGGTAAGCAGGTCTGTGGCAGCACCAGGCATTTCACGGGGTGGATCGAGGTCTTCGATTCTGACCAGCCATTCACCACCACGGCTGCGTGCTTCAAGCCAGCTGGCCAGCGCCGTAACCAGCGAGCCAAAATGCAAGAGGCCAGTGGGGCTGGGGGCAAAACGCCCCCGATAAGTGGACTGAGACTGTTTGATAGGCAGCATTTAACCGCCGATCTGTTTTTCCTTGATCTCAGCCAGGCTTTTACAGTCTACACACAGGGTAGCGGTCGGCCGGGCTTCCAGACGACGGATACCAATTTCAATGCCGCAGGCATCACAGTAGCCGTAATCACCTTCTTCGATTTTATCCAGCGTTTCGTTGATCTTGCGGATGAGTTTGCGCTCACGATCACGGGTACGCAGTTCCAGACTGAACTCTTCTTCCTGAGTGGCGCGGTCAGCTGGATCAGCAAAGTTGGATGCGTCTTCTTTCAGATGCTGAACGGTACGATCCACTTCTTCCATCAGCTCCTGCTTCCAGTTCAGCAGCAGTTGACGAAAGTGTGCCAACTGAGCATCACTCATATATTCTTCATCTGTACCCTGTTGGTAAGGGATGAAGGTCTGGTTTTGTTCTGTATCCTGCTTGCTTGATGGCATAGCGGTGCCTCGCGACTTTAAGGGCGTCCTGTTTCGGTAACTGCTTCATAGTTACCGAGCGAAAAAAAGACTAGCTTATTTACTGCAATCCAGAGGAAATTGCAAGGAAAGCAGCCAGAACTTTAGCAGTGTGAGATGTTTGGTCGAAAGAGTCCGACAGTTTACTTTTACAGAAGGAGGCGCAGGTGTGCGGCAATTTATTCAAGGGTTGAAAGTTCTGGGTGTGGGTTTGAGTATTTTGCTGTTCGGTGCCTGTGCCATGACAGATACCAGCGCAAGCTCACAAGCGCAATGGTTGGCATCGGAGCACCAAGATCATCCGTTGGTTGGCCGCCTCTGGTCTGTGGCAGAACAAAGGTTTGTAGAACCAGCAACCTTTTTTGCGGAATTGCCTGGTAATCACTGGTTATTGATTGGTGAGCAGCATGATAACCCCGATCATCAGCGGCTGACCTTGGCTTGGCTGCAGGCTCTAGCAACCAGCAATCGGATGGGGGTGCTGGCGCTGGAAATGGCAAGACTGGAACAGCAGCCATTGCTGGATGCACAGCTGGGACAGCAGGTGACACCGGAAGATCTGAACTGGACACAGGGCTGGCCGTGGGAGCGTTACGGTGCACTGGTACAACAAGGGTTACTACAGGCACAGCAGGTATTGGCCACTGACCCGTCCAGAGAAAAACAAATGCTGGCTTACCGTGATGGTGCACCACAAGCGGCATTAACAAGGGCGCAGGCTGAAGCGCTGGATGCTCTGATCGACCAGGGGCACTGTGGCATGTTGCCTGCTGAGCGACTGCCAGCCATGCGCCAGGTGCAGCTGTTCAGGGATCAGGTTATGGCAGCAACACTGGCGGCTGTGCAGTTGCAAGGGCGGGTCGGGTTGATGCAAGCCGGTGCTGTTCATACCCGCAGGGATATAGGTATCCCACGCTGGTTGCCTGATGGTATGGAATACAGCAGCTTGTGGCTGGTGCAGGTCAACCAGCACCAGCAGCCAGAAGAGTATCTGGCGGCTGGTGTGGATGGGATTCCCATTACGGATTACATTTATTTCACCCCTGCTATCCCGGCAGTGGATTATTGCGAGGCTTTTAAGTCGCCCAGTCAGTCATCCAGTCGCAGGTGATCACGAATCAGCTTGACCAAGGTCTGGCTGGCAGCAGGAGCGTCAGTGTCCACGGTCACCGCATAGCTGAGTTCTTCCTGGGTGAGGGGTTCGTGGGTAGCCAGTTGATGCTCAAGCACCAGCAGATCAGCTTCGGCGATTTTTTCACCCTCCTGCATCCTTTTGGCCAGACGACGGCGCAGGGTGGCTTCATCCGCTTTTAATGAAATGATCAGTGAAGGCAGCCCCAGCTGTTCAGCAACACTGCGCAGCTGGTCGCGCTGGGCTTTTTTCAGGTTGGTGGCATCCAGGGTTACCGGGAAACAAGAGCGCAGTACCGAGTTTGCCAGCTGGGTCAGGCGGCTGTAGGTTTGCTGGGTTGCCTCGCTGGTGTAAATGCCACCGGTCAGCTCGGAGCGTCCATTCTCTTCTGCTTTCAGGCCAAACAAGCGCTTGCGTTCAACGTCGGAGCGGATACGAATACCGCCCAGCTCTCTGACCACATTGCTGGTCAGGGTGCTTTTACCGCTGCCAGAAAAGCCGTGGGTAATCAGCAGATAGGGGGAGTGGAAATCAGTGTAGCTTTCTGCCAGATCGGTATAACTGCGATACTGACGCAGCACTGTGGCCTTGTCTTCATCATCCAGACCGGGCTGAGCTAAGCGGAAAAGGTTAACCTTGGCACGAACCAGTGCCCGGTAAACCTTGTAAAAACACAAGAGTTGTAAGCCTTCATAATCACCGGTCTGTTCCAGGTAATGGTTCAGGGTGAGCTGAGACATTTTTTTCAGTCCACGGTCTTCCAGGTCCATTAGCAGGAAAGCCAGATCACTGATGACATCACACCAGCGGAAAGCATCATTAAATTCAATACAATCAAAAGCCACCACCTTACCCTGCCATAGGGTGGTATTGCCCAAATGTAGGTCACCATGGCACTCACGGACAAAGCCTTGTTGCAGGCGCTCACTGAGCAGCGCCTCGTGACGCTCAAAGGTATCCTTTGACCATTCCTCCAGCAACTGCAGTTGTTTCAGGGCGTCTTCATCGTTCAGTAGATCACGGATCTGGTCAAAATTCTGTTGTGCCGGAAACCAGATGGCTTCGGGTGTGCCTAACCCATCCGGCGGGGTGCCGGGTGCAATCTTGGCATGGAAATCAGCCAGTTGTTCGGCCAGTTGTAACAAGTGGCTTTCTTCTAACTCACCGCGCTGTTGCAAGGCATTCAGCAGTTGTGAGTCATCAAAACGGCGCATTTTGAGTGCATACTCAAAAGGTGCACTGGCATCCCCGATCAATGGGACATCAGCGCTGCCGGAAATGGGTAATACATCCAGATAAAACTCTGGTGCCAGACGCTGGTTCAGCTGCATTTCCAGTTCGCAGAAATGCTTACGCAGATCCAGGCTGGAGTAATCAAGGAAACCGAAGTTAACCGGCTTTTTAACCTTGTAAGCAAATTCACCCACAAGAAAAACCCAGGATATATGGGTTTCGCGCATCTGGATATCGCTGGCCGGATGCGGGTAGCTGGCGGGATTTTTTAATGCCTGGATTAATGCCTCGTTCATGGGCTGCTCCTTTTGATTTTTGATTTATTGGTTTGCAGCCAGTCGTGCAAAGGCTTTTTCTGCAGCAGCCAGGGTGATTTGTAGTTCTTTTTCACCATGGCAGGAAGATACAAATCCTGCTTCGTAGGCCGAGGGTGCCAGATAAACGCCTTCATCCAGCATGGCATGGAAAAAAGCTTTAAAGCGTTCAATATCACAAGCCGTGGCATCAGTAAAGTTATGCACAGCGGTAACTTCGGTGAAGAAAAGTCCAAACATGCCACCGACCTGTTGTGTCATGAATGGAATGCCGGCAGCCTGAGCCTTCTGCTGCAGACCAGAGCAAAGCTGGCTGACAAAATCACCAAGTTTCTGGTGAAAACCGGGCTGGCGTAACTTGGTCAGCAGCGCCAGGCCGGCGGCCATCGCCAAAGGGTTGCCAGACAGGGTGCCGGCTTGATAAACCGGGCCCAGGGGTGAAAGGTGATTCATGACTTCGGCTTTGCCACCAAAAGCACCTACTGGTAGTCCACCACCGACAATTTTACCCAGTGTGGTCAGATCCGGTGTGATGCCATAGTGCTGTTGTGCACCGCCCAGAGCCACTCGGAAACCGGTCATGACTTCGTCAAAAATCAGCAGTGCACCGGATTGATCACAAACTTCACGCAGGGTTTCCAGAAAACCCGGTTGTGGCGGAATGCAGTTCATGTTGCCAGCAACCGGCTCCACAATGATGCAGGCAATCTGATCACCCAGTTGTTTAAAGCATTCACGGATACCCTGAGCATCATTAAAAGTTAGAGTCAGAGTGTGCTGGGCAAAATCAGCAGGAACGCCCGGAGAGGTCGGAACACCAAAAGTCAGTGCGCCGGAACCGGCCTTGACCAGCAGTGAGTCACTGTGACCGTGATAACAACCTTCAAATTTGACAATCTTGTCGCGTCCGGTGAAACCACGCGCCAGACGTATGGCACTCATAGTGGCTTCGGTGCCTGAGTTGACCATACGCACCCGATCCATGGACGGTACTAGCTCACAAAGCAGCTCGGCCATTTCGGTCTCAAGAGCAGTGGGGGCGCCGTAAGATAAGCCGAGTTCCAGACGATCACGAACAGCATTCAGAATATCCGGATCAGCGTGTCCGGTGATCATTGGCCCCCAGGAGCCGACATAATCAACATAAGAGCGGTCATCTTCATCCACCATGTAGGCACCAGCTGCCTTTTTAATGAATAGCGGCGTGCCGCCTACACTTTTGAAGGCGCGTACTGGTGAGTTAACACCGCCGGGAATGGATTTGGCCGCGCGTTCAAAAAGTTCTGCTGAGCGTGTCATGGTGTACCTCATTAATAAAAGATGGTGAATACTCAAAAGCCTTGCGGTACTGGAGTACAGCCTGGCATGGATCGGCTGCTGCAAAAATACCTTCGGCTGCTGCAATCATGCTGGCGCCGGCCTGTACAACTTCTGATGCGTGCATTGGGGTGATGCCACCAATGGCTACGCAGGGAATTTGCAGGTGTCGGGTATGCAGAAAAATACTTAAAGGAGCAGCGGGAGCATCCGGCTTGGTTTTGGATGGATAACAGCGACCAAAAGCCAGGTAGTCGGCTCCCTGTTGTACGGCCTGTTCAGCCAGTTGCAGGCTATTATGGCAGGTGCGACCAATCAGAAAGTGGTTGCCGAGCAGTTCCCGTGCATGTTGTAAGCTGGCATCACCCTGCCCCAGATGTACACCGCTGGCTTCACAGGCACGAGCGAGTTCGGGGTCATCATTAATAATAAACAAGCAGTCATAACTTTTGCAGAGGTCAGACAGCAAACGAGCCTGGCGTAATGCTTTGCTGGCATCGGCTGTTTTGTCCCGGTATTGCAACACACTCAGCCCGCCTCTTAATGCTGCTTCGACCCGCTCCAGCATCTGGGTGTCATCTGGCAACAGCAAGGGGTCAGTGATGGCGTAGACACCTGATAATTGTTGTTGTTTTTTATCCATGAGTGCTGCTCTGCAGACGAAGGGGCAAGTGCTGACCTTCTGTGAGTTTTAAGGCATTTTCCAGACTTTGCCAGGTGAAATCCTGAGCCAGAGTGGATGCTTTATCAAGGGGTTCACCGCGTGCCAGACAGGCTGCCAGAGCGGAGGCCAGTGTACAGCCGGAGCCGTGATATTCATGCGGCAAACGCTCCCAGCGACTGACCACAGGATCCGCTGAGCTGGCAGTGAATAACAGGTTTTTAACCCCACGGGTCTGGGCATGAGTACCAGTGACCAGTACCGCTTTGCAGCCCTGTTTGATCAGGGCACGGGCTTTTTGCTCAACACTCGCTTTGCCGGGGATCAGCAGGTCAAGCTCCGGCAGATTGGGTGTAATCACAGTGGTATGCGGCAGCAGTTCGCTTTTCAGGTGGCTCAGCTGTTCCTGATCAGCAAAACCAGTGCCACTGCTGCTGGTGATGACTGGATCCAGTATCAGCGGGATATCCGGGTAACGATTTAAAAAATGTGCCAGTACTTCCTGCAGTGCCAGACTCCCGGTAACTCCCAGCTTGATGGCGGCAGGTCGAAAATCTTTCAGTAAGGCTGCCAGTTGGGCAGCAAAAGCTTCTGGCTCTTGAGGATTGATCTGACATAGTTCCCGGGTGTTCTGTGCCGTCAGGCAGGTGATCAATGTCAGCGGCCAGGTTTTTAATGCCAGCAGTGTCTGGGCATCAGCAATAACACCCGCTCCGCCGGATGGATCATGACCGCCGATAGCAAGAACACAGGGGTAGTGTTTCTGGAACTGAGAGCCGGTTTTTATCATGTTTGTGTTTTTTGAGCTGTGATTCTGTGAAAGCAAGGGTTACCAGGGTTTTACGATGACCAGAATGACAATAAATATCAGTATAAATACCGGTAGCTCGTTAAATACTCTGTACCACACATGACTGCGAGCATTCAGATCGGCGGCAAAGCGTCGCAACAAAGCACCACACCAGAAGTGGTAAACCAGCAGTAACGCAACAAGCAGCAGTTTGGTGTGCATCCAGCCTTGTTGCATGTAACCGGAAAAACCCAGGCTTAATAATCCTGCGCCCAGCAACACGGTCGCCAGCATGGCAGGCATCATGATGCCTCGATAAAGCTTGCGCTCCATAACTTTGAAGCGATCTGAGCCGCGTGTGTCTCCCTCCTGCAGTGCCTGAGTGTGATACACAAAAAGTCGTGGCAGGTAAAACAGCGCGGCAAACCAGGTGACCAATGCAATGATATGAAACGCCTTAAGCCATAAATAAGTCATAGTGATTCCGTGCAGTACTGAAAAAAGCAAGGATACCCTAATCAGTCTTGCAAGAGTAATCCGCAGGGGTAAAGTGGCATACCTGAGCAGGAAAATTGTGTATCATTTATTGCAATTATCAGTGCGATGTTCTGCTCAAGGTTCAGTAAGGGGGTCATGTGATCAAGGTCGGTATTGTTGGTGGAACCGGTTATACAGGCGTGGAATTGCTGCGGCTGCTTGCTATTCATCCTGATGCAAAGGTTGAGGTGATCACTTCGCGATCCGAGGCAGGTCTGCCCGTTGCGGACATGTACCCGAATCTTAGGGGCCACTATTCTGATCTTGCATTTTCCGAACCGGATGTGGGTCGTCTTGCTGCTTGTGACGTAGTGTTTTTTGCCACTCCGCACGGTGTTGCTCATGCATTAGCCGCTGAGCTGCTGGATGCAGGAACACGAGTGATTGATTTGTCTGCTGATTTTCGACTGCAGGATGCAGATGAGTGGGCGCGCTGGTACGGCCAGCCTCATGGTGCACCCGAACTTTTGTCTGAAGCGGTTTATGGTCTGCCTGAAGTGGCCAGATCTAAGATCAAGAGTGCCCGACTGATAGCAGTGCCGGGTTGTTATCCGACAGCTGTGCAGCTAGGACTGGTGCCCTTGCTTGAGGCAGGATGGATTGAACCGCGAGGTATTATTGCTGATTGCAAGTCAGGTGTTTCCGGTGCAGGGCGGGCAGCCAAGGTGGGTTCCCTGTTTTGTGAAACAGCAGAAAGTATGAAAGCCTACTCCGTTGGAACGCATCGTCACCACCCTGAGATCACTCAGGGTTTAACTGCCGCTGCAGGTCAGTCAGTGGGTATAACCTTTGTCCCTCATCTGACACCGATGATTCGCGGCATCCATGCAACCCTGTATGTGAGGCTGAACGGTAACAGCCTGAAACGAAGTGATGTGGAAATACAGCAGCTATTTGAGGCACGGTATAAAGGCGAGCCTTGTGTTGATGTGATGCCCTGGCAATCCTGTCCTGAAACACGCAGTGTGCGCGGAGCTAATATGTGCAGGTTGGCTATACACCGTCCGGAAGGCGGTGATTTGCTGGTGGTGCTATCTGTGATTGATAATCTGGTCAAAGGTGCCAGTGGTCAGGCAATACAGAATATGAACATCATGTTTGGACTGGATGAATCAGCAGGCCTAAAGTTCGCTGGGCTGATGCCCTGAAATGAGTGCTGACATTTAACGGATAACTGAGCAATGAAAAACGGACAGGAAGAGCGTCTAGAAATTATTTCATACAATCCAGCCAGACGTTTTTTGACTCGCATAGTGATGTTGATGTTGATGCTGGTGCTGGGTGGTGGTGGGTATTATCTAGGGCAGTGGTCAATCTGGCATGAGCGGGGGACAGCTGTCGTTGAGCGCGATGAACTGCGGATTAAGACTCGTGCACAGGAAAAAGAGCTGGTAGATCTGCGTCGTCGTGTTTTGGTCACAGAAAGCAGTAATGCGGTTGATCGCCGCGCATATCAGGAAGTACAACAGACCGTTCTTAATTTGAATGCTCGTATTGCTCAGTTAGAAAATGAGCTGCACTTTTATCAGCGTGTTATGGCCCCTGAAAAAGCAGACAAGGGTTTGCGTATTGACCGCTTTGAGATCAAGCCGACCGATAATCCGCTGGTGTATGATTATCAACTGGTGATTACACAGGTAACAGACAACAATACCTTCATTGAAGGGCGTGCGCTGGTCAGTATTATCGGTGAGCGAGGTCAGACAAAAAATATCACCTTGCCATTAAAAGATGTTTCACCCGATGTGGATGAGTTGAGTGTCAGATTCCGGTTCCGTTTCTTTCAGAATGTAGCCGGACAGCTATACTTGCCATCAGATTTTAATCCACAAAAAGTACAGGTAATCCTGCAATCAACCGGAAACAAGGCTATGCGCATCGAATCAGAATTTGACTGGGTCAGCCAGGAGGCTATTTAAATGTTTGGAAAAAATGCACCTCCAACAAATCACTTTGATACCCTGATTTCAGGCAAGGCTGAAATTGTTGGTGACATCCATTTCTCGGGCGGCCTGCATGTTGATGGCCGAGTTTTTGGCAATATTATTGCCGATGACGAGTCCAAGGCTGTGCTGCGTATCAGTGATAAGGGTGTGGTTGAGGGGGAGGTTTCTGTTCCGCATGTGATAGTGAATGGCACCATTATCGGTGATGTTCACTCCTCAGAGCACCTGGAACTGGCTGCTAAGGCTATTGTTAAAGGAAATATTTTCTATAATACGGTTGAAATGGTGATGGGTGCGCAGGTCGATGGCCAGTTGGCGCATCGTTACAAGAGCGTTAAAGGCGGCGAAAAAGCCAAGATGCCAAAACAGGTGACGCGTGAGAAGCCCAAGTCGACTGCTGTGCCGGGTCAGGATGCGATTGAGGCGCCTAAGCATCTTGGCTCATCTCCCACATCGGTTTCAGCAGCAGCTAAAGCCGCTGTGATTGAACAGCAGAAAAAGTGACCGGCTTGTTCAGCCTGCTGTATCGAGCTGGCTCGATCGGCAGGCTTGGATACTTGACTAGTTTACTCGGTTAAGTCAGACTTGAATCTGATAACCGGAGTCTGAAGTATGACCTCAGCAGTAACCTTTGTTCCTAAGCCCCTTTTTGTGACGCCTTCCGCAGTCAATAAGCTGTTGCAGTTGGTCGAGGAAGAGTCCAATCCTGATCTTTGTCTGCGCGTTTATGTAACGGGTGGAGGTTGTTCGGGTTTTCAGTATGGCTTTGATTTTAGTGAAGAACTGCAGGAGGGTGACACCCTGATTGAAGAGCAGGGTGCCCGTTTTGTGCTGGATGAGCTGAGTTACCCTTATCTGACCGGTTCAACTGTGGATTATGTTGAAGGTCTGGAAGGTGCTCGATTTATCATCAAAAACCCGAATGCATCCACAACCTGTGGATGCGGCTCTTCATTTTCGATCTGATCTTTACGCCGGATAAAACCCACCAAGAACTCTCTCTCCTTTTGCACCCGTCACACTGGGTAGATTGCCGTGCTGTCTGTTGACATGCTGATGAGCTAGCCAGGCAAATGCAATGGCCTCCATATCCTGTGGCGGTATTCCTGCGGTATCCGTTGATGTGACTTTTCTGGGTGAGCTCAAAGCTCGAATTCTTGATACCAGAAAAGTGTTGAACCAGCCGCCGCCACAAATCAGCAGATGTGCCAAGTTTACGGGATCAAGGTATTTGATTTGATCAGCCAAAGTGGTAGCGGTTAACTCTGTCAGGGTTGCCAGCACATCTTCCGGTAAAAGATTTTGTTGGTTACAGACAGCCAAGTGGGTTGCCAACCACTGGGGGTTAAAGTGTTCTCGCCCGGTACTTTTTGGGGGCTGGCGTGCAAAGTATTCATCCGAACAAAGCTGTTGTAAAAGTTCTGGTATGACACGCCCGCTGGATGCACGGCGCCCAGATGGGTCGTAGTCAGATTGCCAGTGCTGCTGGTGCCATGCATCCAGCAGTAGATTGGCAGGTCCAGTATCAAAACCTATAACGGGTGTTTTCTGGTCGGCAGGCAGATAAGTTAAATTAGCGATGCCGCCCAGATTGATGATAATCCGATCTTCATCTTTTGATTGCAGGGCAGCTTGGTGAAATGCAGGAACCAGTGGAGCGGCCTGGCCCCCAGCAGCAAGATCCCTGCGCCTGAAATCACAAATGACATTATGCCCAGTCAGCTCAGCCAGCAGGCTCGGGTTTAATAACTGCAGGGTGTAGGGTGGTGTTGAATTTGGCTGGTGCTCAATGGTTTGCCCATGACAGCCCAGTGCTACGGGTTGCTGGTCATCAGCAATACCTTCTAACACTTGTTTGGCGCATTCAGCATAACAACGGGTGATGCCATCTTCAGCAAGAGCCAGATCCTTGAAGGTCAGCTGGTTTGCGTGAGCAAGGCCGGTTAACAGCTTGCGCAGTTCGGTCGGTAGAGGAAGGCTGTAACCAGCGATTCGTGTCAGTTGTCCGGTGCTAGCGTCAAAGCGAACCAGTACCCCGTCAACAGCATCAAGACTAGTTCCGGACATCATCCCTACGTAATAACTGAACATTTCAGCTCCTGAATCTGCTGTTTGGTGGGTTATCAAGATAAGTACAGCTGCTATACTCTGCCACATTTTTAAGCGGGTACAAATGATGCCTTGTACCCCGGCAGAACCTGTTAAGGAAAAAGCATGAGCAACCTGAACGAATCGCTGGCCTTGATTAAACGCGGAACTCACGAAATTCTGGTTGAAGAAGAGCTGATCAAAAAGCTGGAAGAAAACCGCCCTTTGCGTATAAAAGCAGGATTTGATCCGACCGCTCCTGATCTGCATCTGGGTCATACGGTATTGATCAATAAGCTGCGTCAGTTTCAGGATCTTGGGCATCATGTCATGTTTCTGATTGGTGATTTCACTGGCCGTATTGGTGATCCGACCGGCAAAAATGTCACCCGTAAGCCGCTGACCGAAGAGCAGGTGATAGCCAATGCGCAAACCTATAAAGAGCAGGTGTTCAAGATTCTTGATCCAGCCAGAACTCAGGTGATGTTCAACTCCGAGTGGATGGGCAAGATGAGTGCCGCTGATCTGATTGGTCTGGCTGCACAACAAACTGTGGCGCGGATGCTGGAGCGTGATGATTTTGAAAAGCGTTATAAGGGCAACCAGCCTATAGCTATTCATGAATTTCTCTACCCGCTGGTGCAGGGCTATGACTCAGTGGCGATGGAGGCAGACATTGAATTGGGTGGTACCGACCAGAAGTTCAACCTATTGATGGGGCGGGAGCTGCAAAAGGGACGAGGCATGACGCCTCAGGTGGTGATTACCATGCCCTTGCTTGAAGGTCTGGATGGTGTGCAGAAGATGTCCAAGTCGCTGGGTAATTATGTTGGCATCGACGAAGCACCTGGAGTGATGTTCAATAAGCTGGTCTCCATGCCAGACAGTATGATGTGGCGTTATTTTGAATTATTGTCTTTCCGCAGCATGGAAGAAATTAACCAATTAAAGAAAGATGTTGAGCAGGGCGCAAACCCGAGAGACATCAAGATCCTGCTGGCGCGTGAACTGATTGAGCGCTTTCATGGGGAAGAAGCTGCAGCAACAGCACACAAGTCTGCGGGTAATCGTCTTGCTGAAGGTGAGCTGCCGGAAGATCTGCCAGAAGTTGATCTTGAGCTGGAGGGCGAAGACGATCTGCCGATTGTTGCAGTCATCAATCGCGCAGGTCTGACCGCCAACAGTGCGCAAGCCAAGGATGCCATCAAGCGTGGTGCTGTTAAGGTGGATCATGAAGTTGTCAGTGAAGATTGCCGCTTGAAAAAAGGCTCGGAGCAGGTGATCCAGGTTGGTAAAAAGAAGTACGCAAAAGTCCGTCTGATCTGAAGATCTAAAAAACTTTCAAAAAGGGCTTGCAAGTCGAATTCAGATGCCTATAATACGCAG
>NZ_JACUUA010000430.1 GCF_014859565.1 Marinospirillum sp.
CGCAATCCGGTAAAAGGCCAGCCTCTGAGCGTAAGCGAGGAAGATCCTTTTGATCCCATTGAGTTGTACGCCTATTTCCTGGGTCTGGCGATTAACTGGCGCAAACAGGGTATCTACCTGCGTTATTACATGACCTTTCCTGTGGCCTACCCGCAGAGTGTGAAAGACAAGATTCTGGCTTCTTTCCGCCGTGGTTTGCAGCGCAGCCTGCCCGCACCGCTGATTGAGCAGGAAGCGTTTAACCAGTTTACTGTTGAAGAACGGGCTTCTGAACCCGCTGCCTTTGCCGCTGCTGCTCTGCCTTTTTATCAGCTGGAGCCAACACCGGAAGGCTTAACCTATGCCGTGTTTGATTTTGGCGGCGGTACTACGGATTTTGATTACGGCATCTACCGCGAACCCACCCCAGAAGAAGAGGCTGACGGTTATGAAACCGTGTTTGAACACTTTGGAGCCTCCGGCGATGCCTATTTGGGTGGTGAAAATCTGTTGGAGAATCTGGCTTATCGGGTATTTGAGGCCAACCAGTCGCTGCTGCGCGAAAAGCGCATTGCCATCACCTGCCCACTGGATGCCGAGCCTTTCCCCGGTTCGGAAATGCTGCTGGATCGCACCCAGGCCGCTGTGACTAACACACAAATGCTCATCAGTCGCTTGCGCCCCTTTTGGGAGGCCGGTGAGCAGAACAACCAGGGTATCGAGAAAGTTAAACTGCTCAACCGTGCCGGTGAAGAAGTGGTAGCTGAATTGGTCATGCCCTATGAAGAGCTTTCAGCCTACCTGGAACAACGGCTGGAAGAAGGCGTGGATAAATTCCTCACCGCCATGCGTAAAGCCTTTAATGAACATGACCACCAGCCAGAAGAGGTGCATGTATTCCTGGCAGGCAATGCCAGTCGTTCCAGCTATTTGCAGGATGCATTAAATGATTCTTCAATCAATGAACAAGCCTTACCAAGATTAACGCTCTACGACCCCATCGACCAGCAAGCCGATGCACCCTTTCAGCCTACCGCCAAAACTGGAGTGGCTTTGGGGCTGCTTGATCTCTGCCCGGGCTCCCGTACTCTGGTGATTAACCATGCCCAGCAAAAAGCAGGTGGAGATGCACCATTTGCCTACTATGTGGGGCGCATCCGACGCGGAACATTCCAGCCGGTGCTTAAGCGTCATGCAGTTTATGGTCAGTGGCAAGAGGTCGGTGTAGTGATTGATGGGCATTTTGTACTGGCGTATTCACTATCACCTTTAGCCAATGAGGGAAGGCTGACAGAAGATTCCAGCGAGTTAAGTCATATTCCACTTCAACTCTATCAAGCTGATCGCCAGCGGCTATTTGTAAGAGCCATCACACCGGATCAAGTGACTATATGCACTGCTGAAAACCATGAAGTTTTAGAAAAAAATGCAGCTTCAGGGGAAGCCTTGGATAACATGCAGAATATCCTGCTCAGATGAACAAACAAAACACAGCCATCATCCTTGTTCATGGATTTTACTCAGATGCCAGCGCTTGCCACGCTTTAGCGCGGGTGCTGGCAACAGAGTATCCGGTTTATCCAGTGGATCTGGGGT
>NZ_JACUUA010000133.1 GCF_014859565.1 Marinospirillum sp.
GTGCCTTTACCCATGGACTGAAAAGCCAGTTCCATTTGCAATTCAGGCATGTTTTTCAGACCCAGCAGCAGACCGGAGTGGTAATGCACATGAATGCCGCTGTCTTCAATGGTGTAGTCAACCCAGGATTTGTGATCAATATCAAATGATGCGTATCCCATCCCGAGCGCCAGAAAAACTTTCAGACTAACGCCCTTGCCTTGATCAAAACCAACGACATCGTGCAGGTATCCCATACCTGCAAACATGGAGAAATAGGAGGATTCTTCCTTTTGATCCAGGCTGCTATCGAAGGAATAGCGACGAGTGTCTTCACCGCTGAGATAACGCCCGCCAGCCATCAGGAAGACATTATCCTGATAGCCGCCAAACATGCCATCCATTGCTTCAAAAGTGGATGCCATAGCCTTGGCATCCACACCAATACCTGAGCCATCCACAAATGGAGTTAGCTGCTTACCCAGAATCAGGTAACCCGCAGCACGATTGATCATCTGCTCGTTTTCTGTTTGATCACCTGCGGTCTCTGCCAGTAACTGCCCTGCTGACAAAGTAGCGGCCAAAGCTGTAGCCAGAAGTGTCATTTGCTTTTTCATTGCTATTTCCCTTTTGTGATTAAAACCCTTAATGCAGGCGCACCCACTGTGTCGCTTTACCTTGATTCTGGTCAGCTTGCGCTTGATACACCCTCTCATCTTTGCTGATGGCATAAGCCCCAGAGCTGAAGTGCTCTGGATTTTCCAAATGCAAAATCCACCCCTCTACCTGCCCGTCAATCAACAGCACATAACCGTCAGGGATAGAGTCTTCTGGTATGTGCTCACGAAACTCTGCCGCTTTTTTGATGAGCTCTGAATATTTCGACATTCGCAGCCTCCCTCTCTCTACTCCCTTGTTTTTTCATTACTCGAAGAATGCACTTATCGAGAAATGAAATTCATAAGGAGATATTAACCCCGTTTCCAAAACACCTGCAACCCCTGCCAAGATCAGTAAAAGGCGGGGGTTGCAGGTGCGGTAAGTTGCGGAGGGGATAGTTTCAAGAGGATAGCAACAAGCGTGATCTTATCCGTGTGTCAAAACGATCACTGGTGTGCAACAAAACCGGAACGGTTCAGGCACATCTCACCTGAAAAACGATAAGCCACCAGGCGCCCGGCTTTGGCAATGCTGTAATCAAGACAAGCCAGCCAGTCTGTCAAAGGAGATGGTTCGCCATCCAGCCAGTAATGGCCGATAAATGTAGGTTTACGGATGGAGCCATAGGCTTCCAAGCTATCACCCACCGGTGTTTTTGGTAGCTGACTGGCAAATTTTTCAGGCATCATAACAACGCGATCCAGCGTGGTTTCGTGGCTCTCGCGCCCGCCCTTCCACCACTGAATACGGGTTGTGCGGCGATGTGTGCCGTCCTTATCTTGAAAGCTGTAACCTGCAGGTAGATCGACTTCTACGCCCTTCAGCAGGGTTTCAATAGACCGATACGCCGCAGTGTTCTTCTGAAAAAATCCGTGCAGGTATTCTGGCTGCAGCTGCAGGTGGGGAGTCAGCAGCGGCATAATTTGGTTCATTGAAGTTTCACACCAGCAGGCATGTACCAGTTGCAGGTGAGGCTTCTTAATCCAGATTGGCAAAGTCATGAACCAGTCAATCCAGCTGTGATGCAGCTGGGTGCCCTCTCCAACCTGATCTAAAAAGGCTTGGTGCTGCACCCGATTTTTATGGCTACGGGGGCGCAGTGGCTGCCCATCGCTACCCTCATGGAACCAGCCAATGGCATTCAGCTCATGATTCCCCATCACTGACTCAGCTTGTCCGGCTTCCATCATGTCTCGAACGATGCTCAACACTTCCATCTGTGCAGGGCCTCGGTCAATAAAGTCTCCGAGGAACAGGGTTTTACGTTCTGGGTGTTGATAGGCTCCATTGCTCTTGCTGTAACCTAAACGCTCCAGTAATTGATGCAGCGCATCAGCATGACCATGGATGTCGCCAATCACATCAAATAATGACTCAGTCTGCATTTTTCTTAGCGCCTCCAAATGCGCAGCCCCTCTGATCAACGATGAGAACATTAGGATCAAACCTGTAATATCGCTATAATCGAGGCAAGAAGTAATTTCATCAAGCCATCAAGATGACTGGAGTAACTCTCATGGGTCGTGTAGAGAACCTGAAGCCAACCAAGGCAGCCATTAAGTTGCCTACGATTCAGCAAGCCATGGCTTGGAGAGAGCTGCAATTAAAAGATGGAAAGCAGGACTCGTGTTCAGTGTACATCGTGATTTTTGAGTCTCCAAAATCAGATGCCGAGACCGATGAAGACACCGCAAAGAAAAACTACAAATACAACAAATCGCTGGTTGCGATTAAATCTGGCGAACTCATTATTCCAACCCGCAGCGTTAGAGAAAACAAGGCGCAGATTTCAAGTTCCATCAGTGCCTCCATCAGCCGAATTGCCCGATCTGCACCCGATGTACAGGACATTCGGCTGCTGCGCGTAGCGCATGACTGGAAAATACCCGGCCCTTCTGACTTTCCCGAAGTGCTGCTGCAAGCCATTGAACATGCCGTAGATCAGCTTTAACCAGAGATTATTCGTTTCTCTAGGGTTGCAGGTCAACAAAGGTGCAATATATATTGGCTCTGGAGTCATAATCAATACCACCCTTCTCCTATTCGGACATTGCTTGTAACTCCCCCCGTTCGATCAAACTCTTGTATTAGATCAACACTGGTCAGGGAGCCACTCATGGCAATTGCAAAAATTTATATCATCAGCGACACGCACTTTGGTCACAAAAACATTCTGCGCTACCGCACTCACGAGCGCTTTCCGGAGTTTGTCGGGGCTGAAATGACACCCCAGGAACACGACCAGAAGCTTGAAGAACGTATTCTTGAAACGGTGAATCGGAAAGACACGCTGTGGATGCTGGGTGATTCGTTTTTCAGCATGGACAGCCTGGATGTACTGCGCCGGATTCGCGCGCGTGTGGCGCGTCTGAATCTGGTGCTGGGTAACCACTGCTTCCAGAACTGCCCTGCCGGTGAGGGACTGGCAACGGTCTTTCGTGAAAACCTGGCTGACCGGATTGAAGGCATGGTGAAGCTGAAAATCAGCGGCGGTGGCAAGTTTGCCGCTGCCTGGCTGACGCACACCCCAATGCACCCGACTGAGATTTTCAAGGGCAACGTCAACATCCACGGCCATACACACGCCAAGGTAATTGATGACCCGCTGTATTTTAATGCGAACTGCGAAAATCTGGATTTCCGGCCGGTGGAGTTGTCCCGTATCAGTCAGGGCTACCGGGGTGAACTGATCAAGCGTGGCTGGGTGCGAAAGGAATAAGGGAAGATGTTAACCAAATCGATCGGTCAGAACATGCTGGATGATACGACGATAAAGGTCTTAAACCATTTCAAGGCACGGATTTTAAATCGGTACGGTGAGGCTGAGTTTATCCTTTTTGGAAGCCGCGCCCGTGGGGATCACCGCCCTGACAGCGATGCGGATGTTGCCGTTATTCTGGCTGGCGAACCTTTACCGCCCTACAAGACCAAGATGGACATGGCAAAAATAGCTTTTGATGTGTTGCTGGATGATGAGCTGCTGATCTCCCCGCTGCCGTTATGGCGGCAAGAATGGGAAAACCCAGATCAGTACAACAATCCGTTAATGCTGCTTGTATTGGCCAATGGTGCTGAGGATGTCCGTCACAAAAGAAAGCGCAAAACAAAGACCTCCGGCGCATGACCGCCATGCCCAGGAAGCCGCCACTTTGCTGGGGTCACTGATTCGCCTGGGTCGTAAAAAAAAGAAATGGAGCCAATCCAATCTGGCCGAGCGCATGAACATCTCCAGAGCGACGCTGCAAAAGCTGGAAAAAGGGGATATGCGCTGTGCACTGGGGCTTTATTTTGAAGCGGCATCGCTGGTGCAACTCAAGTTTTTTGTGTCTGACCGCATTCCCATTTCGTTGCAACTCGATTATGCAAAAGAGATCTCCGCCCTGCTGCCTCAGCGAGTGTGCAAAAAGGCTAACGGGGTTCTGGATGATGACTTTTAATGGTCATAAAACGTCTTAATGCTTTTTCTATAGATCAATTGGAGGTGTTCGATGCCCGAAAGGCTTCGTCTTTATGGTCGTGACACCAAGGATGCTGCCACTTTGCTGGGGTTACTGATTCAAATTAATCGCAAGAAAAACCGCTGGAGCGAAGCCAATCTGGCCGAGCGCATGGGCATCTCCAGAACAACGCTGCGAAAGCTGGAGAAGGGTGATCTGCGTTGTTCGCTTGAGTTGTATTTTGTGGCAGCATCCCTGACTGGAATCAAGCTGTTTGAGCTTAACTGCATACCGGCTTTCTTGCGGGATTGCCACCCAAATATCAGGCCTGCGCTGTTACCTAGCTATGCTCGCTTTTGGGGCGATATAGATATGGATCTGGATGATGACTTTTGAATACAGAGGTGGCAGATGCATTTTTTAAAGCTTCCGGAAAACACCCAGGGCCGTGATTTTGTGGTGGGTGACCTGCACGGGCGCTTTGATGATTTGCAGGAAGCCATGCGGCTGAATCAGTTTGACCCCGGCAAGGACAGGATTATCAGTTGTGGTGATCTGATTGATCGGGGCAACGGCTCCCTGGAGCTGGGGGCGCTGCTGGATGAGCCTTGGTTCTTTTCCGTGCGTGGCAACCACGAACAAATGTTTTTGGATGGCTTTTCTGGCTTTATCGGCCTGCCGGAAGGTGAAAAACCCCGCACGGACAAGGCTCGTGAGTATATACAGGGAGCCGGTGGCTACTGGGTTAGATCCGCCCCTGAAATTGAACTCTACCGCTTGCGGGATCGGTTGCAGCAACTGCCGCTGGTGATTGAGGTTTGTCACCGCGGCCAGCGCTTTGCCATGGCTCATGCTGAACTACCCGGTGGCGGCAAGTTGAACCCGGTTGATTTTGATGTTGACTTAAACCGACTGGATCGGGATCAGCATTTGATTACCTGGTCGATTGATCGGGCACGGGTGATTGCCAGAGACACCTTAAGCCACCGGGTGGATGGGGTGGATTACGCCATTTTTGGACATACACCAGCCACCTACCTGACTGCCCAGGGGTATTTTTTCCGTTTTGATAACCGGGTTTATGTGGATGGCAGTTTTGTACCGGCTTCACGCCTGTTACTGGATTTGAGCCAGGTAGATGCCCTACCCGTCTATCCCAAACCCCGGTTGGAGGCTCTGGCACAGGATCTGGATTTTGAGGCCAGCACGGTGTTTGCAGTTGATCTGCCTTCAGGTGAAACAATCCAGGCAACACTGCAAACGGAATACACCTTGCCTGGTGATACACGGGTCAAGATGAAGGCGGACAGCATGGAGCCGCTGGTTTACCGTCAAAACCGGCCTGCCGATTTGCCCAGTATTGCTGATCTGCTGGATGCAGCCGCCCGAATCAAGCCCTGGAAAGCCACCGGTAAACTGCGGGTGATTTGTGATACCGGCTCGTTTCAGTTGCAGATGATGGATGCTGCATTCAAGGCGCACCATGAATCCATCATGCCCCAGTCCATCCGGACTTCGAATGTCAGGGTGTTGAGCCTGCCACGCCGGACGACGCCTTTTACAGCGCCATGGCGGCAACGGGCGGTGGCGGCTGGACTGGATGGCCGGAGGCTTCTTGCTATCAGTGATTACGTGAATTTTTCATACAGCAATGATCTCTGGTTAATCGAATTGCTGGCTCACCTTGCGCCCCTGGTGTTGTGTGGCAAACACTTGGTCATGGATGAGCGCTTTTCAGACTGGCTGGAATCCTTGCAAGATCGGGGCATAGCATCTGGCTGGATGCCCCGTGTAGAGGGTGATTCAGTCCAGATTGAATCCGTTCCCCAGGGCTTAAAAAGTCATGCGGATGGTTTGTTGTTTTTCTTTTCAGAGTGCTACCACTCAGCAGGGAGCTAGTGATGTTGAAGCCAATGGATAAAGAGTTAACCGTTCAGATCCACCATCCTGACAGGGGTTGGATGAAATGCGCCACGCTGCACTTTGATGATCGCCTTGAGTTGGGTCCGATCGGTCCGGTCAGTATCCGTTACCTGGATGATTATGCGATGGATGATCAGCACGTTGCAAAGCTTGGCACTTTGGGCTGGCCTGCGGCCTGGATGCAGGTGCCTTTGCAGCTGAATGAGCGGGCGAGCTTCAAGTCCTGGCCGCTGTTTTTGATGGACATGCTGCCCCAGGGTGCCGCGTGGGATTTCTGTTCAACCAGTATTGGACTGAAAGGCCGCAGTGAGGCGAACTACCTTGCTTTAACTGGTCATCCAAAAGGCGTCAAGGCAGCGATTTTTCTTAAAAACATGGCCAAGGCTCCGATTGGCAATCTGCGGGTTCGTGAAAATCTTAATGGGCTTTCTGATTCTGATTTTGGACATACACCAGCCACCTACCTGACTGCCCAGGGGTATTTTTTCCGTTTTGATAACCGGGTTTATGTGGATGGCAGTTTTGTACCGGCTTCACGCCTGTTACTGGATTTGAGCCAGGTAGATGCCCTACCCGTCTATCCCAAACCCCGGTTGGAGGCTCTGGCACAGGATCTGGATTTTGAGGCCAGCACGGTGTTTGCAGTTGATCTGCCTTCAGGTGAAACAATCCAGGCAACACTGCAAACGGAATACACCTTGCCTGGTGATACACGGGTCAAGATGAAGGCGGACAGCATGGAGCCGCTGGTTTACCGTCAAAACCGGCCTGCCGATTTGCCCAGTATTGCTGATCTGCTGGATGCAGCCGCCCGAATCAAGCCCTGGAAAGCCACCGGTAAACTGCGGGTGATTTGTGATACCGGCTCGTTTCAGTTGCAGATGATGGATGCTGCATTCAAGGCGCACCATGAATCCATCATGCCCCAGTCCATCCGGACTTCGAATGTCAGGGTGTTGAGCCTGCCACGCCGGACGACGCCTTTTACAGCGCCATGGCGGCAACGGGCGGTGGCGGCTGGACTGGATGGCCGGAGGCTTCTTGCTATCAGTGATTACGTGAATTTTTCATACAGCAATGATCTCTGGTTAATCGAATTGCTGGCTCACCTTGCGCCCCTGGTGTTGTGTGGCAAACACTTGGTCATGGATGAGCGCTTTTCAGACTGGCTGGAATCCTTGCAAGATCGGGGCATAGCATCTGGCTGGATGCCCCGTGTAGAGGGTGATTCAGTCCAGATTGAATCCGTTCCCCAGGGCTTAAAAAGTCATGCGGATGGTTTGTTGTTTTTCTTTTCAGAGTGCTACCACTCAGCAGGGAGCTAGTGATGTTGAAGCCAATGGATAAAGAGTTAACCGTTCAGATCCACCATCCTGACAGGGGTTGGATGAAATGCGCCACGCTGCACTTTGATGATCGCCTTGAGTTGGGTCCGATCGGTCCGGTCAGTATCCGTTACCTGGATGATTATGCGATGGATGATCAGCACGTTGCAAAGCTTGGCACTTTGGGCTGGCCTGCGGCCTGGATGCAGGTGCCTTTGCAGCTGAATGAGCGGGCGAGCTTCAAGTCCTGGCCGCTGTTTTTGATGGACATGCTGCCCCAGGGTGCCGCGTGGGATTTCTGTTCAACCAGTATTGGACTGAAAGGCCGCAGTGAGGCGAACTACCTTGCTTTAACTGGTCATCCAAAAGGCGTCAAGGCAGCGATTTTTCTTAAAAACATGGCCAAGGCTCCGATTGGCAATCTGCGGGTTCGTGAAAATCTTAATGGGCTTTCTGATTCTGAATTCGCTTTTAGGAATCTGCCGTTCACCATGAGCAAGAGTGCAGTGCCCCGCCTGTATATGGCTTACGACGGCGGACTGCTGGATGGGATTGTTGCTGGTGGCGACGCACCAAAAGTCGCACTGCGTTTAAGCCCTGATCAGGCCATGGCCTGGGTGGACTTTAATGTTGACATCCTGTCACCTGACCCCTGGTATCTGGTGAAGCTGTCACGCCGCCATGACGGCTCGAATAAGCCAGCAGCAGAACGTGATCAGGCGATTCTACGGGCTGAGTATGCTTATTATCAAGAGCTGGATGCCCTAGGGTTCAACACCCTGGATTGCAGTAGCTTGTTTCTTGATGAGTCCGGTGGTGAGCCTGCCCTGTGGATGCCGCGCTTTGATCGTGCCTGGAATCCAGATCGTCAGCATTGGCAACTGCTGGGCGTGGAGTCTCTGGCCGCTGCCATTGGTCAGCGTGGCTTTTTACGCCATGAGGCTGTTTTGATTGAACTGCAGACACTGCACAGCATGAACCCTGAAGCTTTCAGTGATCCATTTGAAAGCCTGGTGCTGGAATGGCTGCGCCGGGATCTGCTGAATGTGATCTTTGGCAACACAGACAACCATGCACGCAATACATCTTTCATCAAGGATCGGCAAGGCATCCGTCTGGCTCCGATTTATGACTTTGCGCCGATGGCGGCAGATAACAGCAGCATTCACCGCAGTATCCGCTGGCAAAAAGAAATCGAGAGAGGTTCTGAAATTGACTGGGGGCGTTTGCCAACGCACTTGCAAGCCTTGCAGCTGGCCGATGCTGACGCTGTTCGTCAAACCCTGGTAGATACCATGCAATGCTGCCTTGGTCTGTATGAGCGCCTGCAGGTGCGCTCAGTATCACAGGAAATACTGCATCATCCCAGGATTGATATGCAGCGTCTGGATCAGCGACTGAAAGCCTGGTTAAAAACCCTAGTCTAGGTGCGGAGGATCATCATGGATAACAAAGTGCTAGAGGCATTCAAAAACTCCCTGAGCCTTAATATTGCTCAATGCCCGGATGAAGCACTTCTGGATTCTTGATGCTCGTTGGTAATTTACGAATCCTTAGGATTACCAGATTCGAAAACTGCAATTCTAAGGATTACGAATTTCTGGCGTAAGCCATTGATTCCTCGTTGCTGTTGGTAATTTACGAATCCTAAGGATTACCAAATTCGTAAATTACTAAACCTAGGTTTGCGAATCCTTAGGTTTGCGAATCCTTAGGTTT
>NZ_JACUUA010000431.1 GCF_014859565.1 Marinospirillum sp.
GCGCGACCTGTAACTCCGTGTCACCATCGGCACTGGTAAAAATCTGAACTTGTTGTGTGGTCATGCCTCCCCCTCCAGCTCAAAATCAGCGACTGAAAGCTCACCGGAAAGGAGTTTGGGGAGAAGGGTGTCTCTTAAAGCAGTTAGAGACTTTGTTTCACTGCCATGGCTCTTTGCTAGCTTTAAATAAGGGGTCGCTATACGATCAAATGCTTCGATAAGTGCTTTCGGATAGATTATCCAGGGAAGCTCCGCCAAGGCTTTAGCATTTGCACGTTGTCGCCCACTTGTACCAGTCATTGATTGGATGGCATGTTGACGAAATTTGCTATCTCGAGCGATGAAGTAAGAAATTGACTCAGGGTATAGCTTTTCTGACCTCATCACGATGTACTCAGTTGATCCCCAGCCGACTTGATCGCTAACCAAGAAATCAACATAGGCTGTTTTCCCGTTTTCAAGACAAGGCGTAATTCTCGCCAACAGAGTGTCTCCGTTAACGAACTTAGTTCCACTATTCATTTCCCGTAGAACCACGTCATCAGCTAAATGGCCAGAAGTGGGGACATTTTTCATATCAAGGTAAGGCGCAAGGGTGCCTTTTTTGAGCGACCTGTTCGGGTTGAATCGAATTATCTTGGAAAGGTGATCAACAATCCACCCCTCCGGTATTTCCCCTAACTCGCTATCCTGCATGGCGGCTGGAAACAAGGCGGCGGTTTTGAACAGCTCGCTAAACTGCTCTGGCTGCTGGTCGGCCATCTGGTTCAGGGCTGCTTCCGTTTGCCCTGAGATCACCTGCATAGCGGCCAGATTCATCCAGGTTTCCAGATCAGGCAAGGACTCTGCCTCACCCTCTGCCTGCAACGCCTGCCAGCTTTCCTTGGCAGCCATTTTGGCTTTGACCGGCTCAAAATCCACAAACCAGCTTTTGAAAATTGCTTGCGCCATCTGTTCGAGGGTTTGGTTGATCTGGTGGTTGAGTTGGATTTTGTCGTCAAATGCTTTGAGTACTTTCCCAGCTCGCTTTCTTGTAGTAGCGTCAGGTATTTGTAGTTCAAAGTCGGCAAGGGATTGCCAAGAAACGCGCTGACGACCGGATGTACCTTCCATTCGCGCCTGAGCATAGATCCTGAAATCAGGTAATCTAGCCAGATAGTAGATATAGTCCTCGTCCACCTCCGGATTTCGGGGCGACATTACGATAAACTCAGTTGATCCATGACCTACAGCATCACCTTTCAGGCCAGCCACTTTAGCTGTCTTTCCATTCTCTAAGCACGGAGTTATACGAGCAAAAAGAGTGTCCCCATTGGTAAACTTAGCTCCACCACCTCTATATTCACGATCATAGATATTAGCAATATCTCGGCTTGATTCCGGTAGGGCAGCCATTTCTATAAAAGGTGCTAAACTTCCCTTTTTTAGAGGCCGCCTCGGGTTGAACTCTACCAACTCCGATAGCCTTGCTTTATTCATACCCCCAACCCCCAAGATTTCGCTTAATCTCAGTCTCCAGCCGGTTACTCTCAGCAAATTGCTCCCGCAGCTGCTT
>NZ_JACUUA010000432.1 GCF_014859565.1 Marinospirillum sp.
GTTTCTGTCAAGAATTTCCATATTTCCACACAATCAGAGAACTCCTCTAGGATGGACAATCTCTTTCAATACCTTTGCCCAGGGTCTTCCTGAATGGCATAAATGGATGGCAGGAACATCAGCTTGCAACCATTCTCCATAATCAATCTTTTTCTGATAAGTATTTTTCGGTTGGCAGCCATCATCACTTTTCATGAAAGGTTTGAAAGCGCCTAGTCTCAATTCTTCCTTGTGGCGGCATACCGCTAACATTGCTTTGACACCATCTAAGCGCCAGCTGCGACCACGGCCTTTCAGACGGCGTACCACAAGCTTATCGACATTCCCCTCAATCCCTCCAAGATTTCCTAATCCTGGCTGCAAATGAGACCGGCAATCCGGATCTAGCAGTCCATCCCTGTTGTTAATCAGATACTTGATAAAAGCCTTCATGCCATCAGCTTTCCTGGGTGGGGATTTAGCGACAACCGCCAACATTTCAGATAGAACCGTCTCGAGATCCCCTTCGCAAATCTTTCTGATCCAGGTTTCCGTTTTGTGGGTGTGTCCAAAGGCGCGTCGGGCATTACGATACAGGTGGTAGCGATCCAACACAAAAACCGTGGGCAACCCCAGTAAATCAAAACTCTGCTTGACCCAGCTATTCCCATCACCACCCACAACCATCTGAGCGGTTTTTGAAAGGTCATAGTGTTCATAAGCTGTCTTCAGGATCGTTTCCTGCCATTCCTGGCTGTTTTTGACGATTTTTGTGACCACAACCTTGTTTTCCAGGGCTTTTCGCCCCACACCAATCACTTTCTTGCCCGTATACATGACCCCTACCCGCACCTCGACCTTCTTTTTCGCTTCCCGCTGCAGTGGAACGAAGACACCATCACTCTCCCCATACAGCACTTTGGCCGGAACACGCCCGGGTTCCAATCTCGCTCCTTTCTCGAATACCTGCTCAAGCCTATCCTGCTCCTCTGCTTGAAGAGAGGCTCCCACTGCCCTGATCATCCGGCCGATCGTGCTATGACTGACATGGTTCCGGATAAGCCAGCTCAAAATATCAGCTGCTTCCCGGTAGGGGAGCTCGCTGGCCAAGTAACTACCTTTCTGCTGAACACCCAGGCTATAACGCCCATAAGGGTCAATGCCTAACACCTCGTCCACTGGCTTTCGCCTTTTACCTGTCGTGTCTTTATATACTCTGCGTTTGTACGTGACTGACCCAACACAGGTCATGATTGTTCGCTTCTCACGCCCAATGTTTTGCCAGCCTGTTGGTGCCGTTTCACGCAATCCATCATCGACCCCTTGCAGGATAGCTCCATACAGGGCTGTCCCCATGCTTTGCATACCCTGATTGATGACTTCATCCAGTTTCCCGCTAATCTGAATATCTACTTTACCCAAGTCAAATCTTTGCCCTGCTACTTCTGCGGTTATAATTAGTTTGACAGTTGAGGCTGTCATCTGAGAACTCCTTTCGACTTTTGCTTTGTCTGTTTTTAAGGAGTTCTCTCTTTTTGTCTAGTGAAATATGGAAATATGATACAGTATC
>NZ_JACUUA010000134.1 GCF_014859565.1 Marinospirillum sp.
TCAGGAAGCCAACCCCCATGTACCACCCATGTATCTGGAACGCTTCCTGTTTGGTATCACTCGTGAACAGATTGCCAGTTACCTGTTCACCACCTGGGGTCTGCCCAATGAGATGTGTGTAGCGGTTCGTCAGCAGCACAACCCTCATTACACTGGCCCTCATTTTAAATACGCCAACCTGCTGTATCTGGCCAATCAGTATTTGATTCCTCAGTGGGAGCAGAATCTGGTTCGTATTCCGTCTGCAGTGTATGACCGTTTACAGCTCGACCCGGAAGAAGCTCTGGCTGCCCGTAAGGAGCTGGATGAGTTGCCGAACGAGCAGATGGATGAACTGGCAAAACTGCTGGAAACCAGTACCCGTCGCTGATCAGGCATCCGTATCAGGATAGCGGGGCGTAGTCAGTCTGGAAACTTTCCACAGCCTGCTCCGCCTCCTCAATGGCCTCAAAACGTGCCACATGAAACAGCGCTTCTCCCTGGTTGGCTAGTGGCAGATTGCTCATGCCAATAACAATACCATCACTGGTGGCACGAACCTCCTGCTCCTGCTTGCCGAATGGATCAGCCACCCAGCCCAGAATCTGCCCTTTGACCACGCGTGTTCCCAGCTCCACTCTGGGACGATGGATGCCATCAATCGGTGCTCTTGCCCAACTGGAACCATGGGCAACTTCGGCTCCCGGTCGCTGGCTTGCCTTGCGTTGTGCCGTCAGCATTCCCAGATGCCGCATTACCCGCAGTACTCCACGGACTCCGGCAGCAATGGCCCACTCGTCAAATCTGAGTGCCTCCCCGGCTTCATAAGTAATAACCGGAACCTGACGGCTCTGGGCATAAGCACGCAGACTGCCTTCTCTTAACTCCGCATTCAGAATTACTGGTGCACCAAAAGCTTCCGCCATGGCATCAGTTGCCGGATTTTTGTGCAGTTCAGCACGTATTTGTGGCAGGTTGGTGCGATGGATGGCACCTGTATGCAGGTCGATGATATGAGTGGCCTGATCCACCAGGCTGGTGCGGAACAAGGCGGCAATTCGTGAACCCAGTGAACCACTTTCACTGCCGGGGAAACAGCGGTTCAGATCCCGACGATCCGGCAGGTAACGGCTCTGTTGTACAAAACCGAACACATTCACAATCGGTACTGCCAGCAGGGTGCCGCGCAGGTGTTTTAATGCTGATGAGCGCAGCAGGCGGCGTACAATTTCCACCGCATTAATTTCATCCCCGTGAATGGCACCACAGACCAGCAATACTGGCCCGGACTGGCGACCGTGTAACACTTCCACCGGAATATGCAGTGGTGCATGGGTATAGAGTTTTGCAGCGGGGAGGTCGATCTGGACACGATGACCGGCAGCAATCCGGTGACCGGCCAACTCAAAGGGTGGGCGAGCCATCAAAAATCCTCAGCAGGGGGCTTTCTGCTGCTAGTATGCCAGAAGGCAAGTGATTTACCATGTCGACTCATCAAACGCAGCAGGTAGAGATAAAACATGTCCGTGATTTCACCGTCTCGTCTGCTTCGGCTGATGGTCGCCGGGATGCTGGGTGGCGTATTGCTGGTCACTCTCGGTATTGCTGGTTACCAGAGTTATCAGGCACATCAGCAGTTGCGTGAGCAGCGGCAAGAGACACAGCAGCAGGAACTGGAAGAGTACCGGTTGCGGCTGGAATATGAGGTGGATGCATTACAACACTACCTGAATGACCATCTGGGGCAGGCAGAAAACCTGCTGAAACAAATGGCTCAGGAACAGGTTGATGCCGCTTTTGCCGTGGCAACAGGCATTTACTAGGCTGCACATAATCAGCTCTCAGATCAGCAGATCCAGGAATTAATCATTGCCAGCCTCCGCGACATGCGCTTTTTTCAGGGGCGTGGTTATATCTTTATTGATGGTATGGATGGTGAGTGTGTTTTGCTGCCTATTGCACCCCATCTGGAAGGAACATCCCTGTGGGACAATCAGGATGATCATGGTTATTACATCATGCGTGGGCTGGTTGAATCAGTCAGCAATCCTGAAAAACGCGGATTCTCACGTTATCGCTGGTATCGTCCCGATCGCCCTGATCAGATGGCTGAAAAAATTGCCTATGCAAGGCAGTTTGAGCCGTTTGACTGGTTAATTGGCAGCGGTGATTATATTTATCAGATGGAAATGGATCTGCTGGAAGTTGCATTGCGTCGTATTGAAAACCTGCATTTACCAGCGGAAGGGTATATTGCGGTACTGGATGAGCAAGGGCGTCTGTTAACCAGCAATGCATCGCCTTCAGATCTGGGCAAGTTGCCACAAGAAATTGATGATTTACATCAGCAGGAGCTGGTGTTGCAGTTTCTGGATATGGCTCAGCAGGGTGGTGGTTTTATAGAATATTTCTGGAATCGACCCGGTTATGACGGACAGTACCGCAAGTTGTCCAGAGTGGCCTGGGTGCCTCAGACCCGTTGGGTCATTATTGCTGGTGGTTATCCGGATCTGCTGGTGGAACAACCCTCAGAAGAATGGCGCTGGCTGCAGGGTTTTCTGCAGGAATTCCCTCGTTTAATGACCCCTCTGCTGGTGATTGGCCTGGTTACACTGCTGGCTGTGCTGGTTTATGCCCGCTGGTTGGGGCGGTTGCTGGCACACTACCAGGACAATATCAGTGAACAGCAAACCCGGCTGCAGCAACTGGCCGAGCGAGACACCCTGACCGGTCTGCCCAATCGCTGGTTATTGGGGCAGCGCCTGTTAAAAGCCATGGATCGGGCGGCAGCACAGCAGGGGCAGTTGGCACTGTTGGTGCTGGATGTTGATCGTTTCAAGAATATCAACGACTCTCTTGGGCATTCGCTGGGTGATAAAATCCTGCAAATATTGGCACAGCGACTGGAGAAGGTGCTGCCGCCCGAGTTAACACTGGCACGGATGGGTGGTGATGAGTTTGTGCTGTTGAGTGAACAGGCCGGGCAGCTCAGTCAGTTGGCAGAACTGGTACAACAACTGCTGGATGCCATCAACCAGCCAATTCAGGTTGAATATCACCAGCTGGTGATGACTGCCAGTGTGGGTATTGCACTCTATCCGGATCACGGCATTAATCAGGAAGTGCTGTTTCGTCACGCCGATACCGCCATGTACCAAGCCAAAAGCCGAGGCAGAAACCGCTTCTGTTTTTACAGTCGGGAAATGGGTGAGCAGGTGGTCGGGCGGCTGCAACTGGAAAATGATTTACGCCTTGCAATTCAGAAAGAACAACAGCTCTATCTGGTGTACCAACCCCAGTGGGATATCCTCAGCGACAAGATGGTCGGTTGTGAAGTACTGGTGCGCTGGAAACATCCACTCAAGGGTTTGATCCCACCGGATGAATTTATCCCTCTGGCAGAAGAAACCGGGCTGATATTACCTCTGGGTCAGTGGATACTACGAACCGCACTGGCACAGGCACGCCTGTGGCGAGACCAGCAATTGCCAGATTTTACACTGGCAATCAACCTGTCCACCGCACAGTTGAATGTTGACCTGCCACGCCAGATAGCTACCCTGCTGCGCACTTATGAACTGCCCGCCAGCATGCTGGAACTGGAAGTGACAGAAACCCTGCTGATGACCGCACAGGAAGAAGCTACAGCTCTGCTGGGTGAGCTGAAAAAAACGGGTGTGCGCATTGCGCTGGATGACTTTGGTACGGGATATTCCAGTCTTGCTTACCTCAGTCGCCTGCCGCTGGATGTATTAAAAATCGACAAGTCTTTTGTTGATGGTCTACCGGATCGAAAAGATGACGTGGTGATTGCCCGACTGATTATTCGTATGGCGGCACAGCTGGGAATGATCACTCTGGCAGAAGGTGTGGAAAATGAACAGCAGCTCACTTTCCTGAAAGAGGCTGGCTGTCACCTGATGCAGGGTTATTTGAAAGCCAGACCGCTGTTACCGGATGAAGTGGCGGAATTAATACGCTCCAGAAAGGACTCATAAGTGTCGCCACAAACCAACGCTTGGGTGATAAATTATTCTTTATCAGACTAATACTTTGAATTGAAAAAAGGTATCTGGTTTCTGATGATGTTGCTTAAAACCCTCCGTATTTCACCCTTGTTGATTGGCCTTCACAGTTTGTTTGTTTTACCTGCGCTGGCCGATAATCCTATAGACTGGCGGGCAGAAGCCCAGCTGGGTTTTGTGGATAGCCGAGCACAGCAGCAGGATCGCACCATCAATGGTCGTTTGCGTCTGCAGTCAGAAAGTGAGTTCTGGCGCAACGATAGCCGCGCACAGCTGCTTCATACCCGAACTGATAACAAAACCACCAAAGAAAACTATATTCTCAGCCATCAGGTGGATTACCAATGGACTGAACAGGTGTATTCACTGGCATCCGGGGGTTATGAATATAAACGTTTTGCCACGTTTATCCGGCAATATGATCTGCTGGCAGGTATGGGTTACCGGATGTATTACACGGATCGCACTGAGTGGGATCTGGAAGCGGGTCTGGGTGTGAAGTTCACTGAACGTTATGCCGCTCCTTACGAAAAAGAGCGCAGCCTGCTGAGACGAGCCGCCAGCAAGTGGTCACAGGATCTGACGGAAAACATCAGGCTGCAGCAGGAAATCATTTATGATGATACAGAAGATGCAAGTGAGTGGAGATTGCTGCACAGCCTGGCAGTCCGTGCCAACCAGTATTTTTCTCTAAGTTTCAGCCATGAGTGGAAACGGCTGGATGACTCACTCACGAATGATCAGCAGATCGACACAATAACCTCATTAAACCTGGTGTTTGACTGGAATGGAAAACGATGAATGGGTGGTTTTGTATGCTGCCGATCAGGAAGCAGAATTACAGCAGGTTGTTTTACCGCTGTTAACGGACAGGACTGTTCTCCCGGTTGTCTGGGATACAGAGCAACCACCTGAGTTGTCTGCAGGAAGCAAACTGTTGGTATGGCTGGGTGATGGTGCGCTGAGTGAACTGATTCCTCTGGCTGCAACTCAGGGCTGGAAATTGGCACTCTTGCCACATCCGGAGATGAGTCAGGCGCAGCGAGGCTTAAACCTGCCCACCAGAATGACTGAGGCATTACAACAAATGGATCTGGAGGGTGAAGGCACTCCGGTTGATTTGTTGTTTTGTAATAACCGACCGGTTTTTAATGCCGTCAGTGTGGGTGACCCTTTTGGTTTGTTGTCCTTTCGCCAGGGTGAGACTTTTCAAGGGCGTTGGCAGCGTTTTATTCGTCTGGTGATGAGTCTGGGTGAGGTTCGGCTGCGTGCTTTTACCCTGACCACCGAAAAAGGTAAAACCCTGGAGACTGCCGCGCTGGGTATGGTGGCGGTGGCACGAGGTGATGCCAGTCCTTTTACCCGCAGAGTGGTGGAAGAAGAGGACGACCATAAGCTGAACCTGCTGATCCTGTCACCCCGCAGTGTGATGGAAGCCTTGCGTTATCTGTTTGTCTCCATGCTGCCATTTTTCACCGCCCACTCCAGACTGCCAGATTTTCTGGGCAGGATTAAAAGTCGTACAGTCACCATTAATGCCCCCCAGCCGGTGACCTGTATTGTGGACGGTCATCGCTTCAAGAGTGACTGCATTGAGTTGCGGGAAGAAAAAGCCCAGCTGATCCTGCTGAATACCGGGATGTCAGTGGCAGTGTCCGAAAACACCTCTCCCAAGGAGGTGTTTCGTGTACAGGGTTTGCCGAGCGGTGAAGCCCGACGAGAGTTGCTGGCTTATCCTTTACCCTGGATACATCACGCGGCCACGGAAGAGTTCAAGGATCTGTTCCTGATCCTCAAGGATAATGCACGAGCATCCGAGTCCTATCTGACACTGATGGTGTTATCCACATTGCTGGCAATTACCGGACTCTTTTCCAATTCGGCACCGGTCATTATTGGTGCAATGATTCTGGCACCCTTAATGGCACCCATCATTTCTTTATCCATGGGGGTGCTGCGACAGCATGAACAGCTGGTTATGGAGAGTGGACGCTCCCTGTTGCTGGGAGTGGGACTGGCTTTACTCTGTGCCACGGTGATGACCTGGATGACTCCACTGCAAACCATCAATGACCAGATTGCTGCACGGCTTAGCCCAACATTGCTGGATTTGGGGGTGGCTATTATCTCAGGCATTGCCGGTGCTTATGCTCATGCCCGGGCAGAAGTGGCAAAAAGCCTGGCTGGTGTTGCCATTGCTGTCGCCTTGGTGCCACCACTGGCGGTTGCCGGGATTGGTATCGGCTGGTTTGACTGGGCGGTATTCTGGGGTGCCTTCCTGCTGTTTTTGACCAACCTGGCCGGTATTGTACTGGCAGCCTCGCTGACCTTTCTGGTGCTGGGTTTCAGCCCATTTAAACTGGCACGTATAGGGTTGGGCGCTTCTCTGGTTGTTGTGGTGCTGATCAGTATTCCGCTGATGTTGAGCTTTTCGCGTATGGTGGATGAAAACCGGATTATCCGACAGCTGGAAGGACAGGAAGTGCTGGGTGTCAGGCTGCAAGAGGTTCGAGTCCGACCCGGCACACCTGCCTATATCTCGGTGAAACTGCTGACTGATCAGCCCGTTACTCTGGTGCAGGTGGATGCCATCAAGCAGGAGCTGGAGCGGCAGTTGGGGCACCCGGTACTGCTGGAGGCCAATGTGGCCTTGCTGAGATAAAAAAGCCAGTTCTTTGTTTTCGGTGACTGTACAGGCAGAAAAGTTACTTGCCTTGTAAGGGGTGAAGGGCTTATATGATGCGTTGGATCAATATAAGTCTGCTTTTTCGATGAAGGAAAATTATGCTGTCGCAGCTGAATATGACTCGTAAACTGATGTTTACCCTTTTACCTCTGATTCTGGTGATCCTGCTGGGTATCCTGCTGTTTATACGCCAGACCGTTGAGCAGACATTTACTGCAGAAGTTATGGAAACTGCCGAAGAGCTGGCACAAGGGGAGGGTCGGCGACAGCTGGAAAGCCTGATGCAAGATCTCAGTGGTGTGGAAGCCCTGGCGAGTGTGTTTAATACCAAGGATCAGTTCCCGTCTGGACAGCGTCGTAACATTTTTAATCATGTGCTGCAGTCTTACCTTTCGGAGCGTGAACATCTGCTGGGTGCCTGGACCCTGTGGGAACCCAATGCACTGGATCGCCGTGATGCATTCCACCGGGATATTGAAGGCCATGATGCCACAGGTCGTTTTATCCCCTATTGGTTCCGGCAGGATGGACAGCTTCAGGTTGAAGCGCTGGTGGATTATGACGTGCCCGGCGCCGGTGATTATTATCTGCTGCCGAAAAAGCTGCAGAAACCAGTGATTCTTGATCCCTATATTTATTCCGTTGGTGGCAAAGATGTGCTGATCACTTCGTTAGTGGTGCCAATCATTGCCAATAATGAGTTTCTGGGAGTGGTGGGTGTTGATGTAGCGGTGGACAGCTTGCAACAACAAGTGGCAAGCGTCAGCCATCATGGTGGTGTCAGCGCACTGTTTGGACAGCAAGGCACGGTTGTAGCGCATCCGGATGCCGGTCGACTCGGAAAACTGATGCAGGACAGCGAGCGAGACTTTATGGGAGCTGAGCTTGGTGCTGCAACAGCGGCAGTGAAAGCCGGGCGCCCTTATCTGACCCGGATGCATAACGCACTTTTTGGTGAAGAAACCCTGATCGTTTTTGCACCGATACCCCTGGGTAAAGCCGAGGGAAGTTGGTCTTTTGCCATGGCCATGCCAATGAGTAAGGTACTGTCTGATGTACGCAGTATCATCAATCAGGTGATGGTAATTGGTGTGATTGGTTTATTGCTGGTATTGGTCGTGATTTTGCTGGTGGCAAGAGGTATTGCGCGCCCACTGGATCTGGCGGCCAGAGCGATGGAAGATGTTGCCAGTGGTGAAGGTGATCTGACTCGCCGTCTGACTGTAAAAGGCAGTGATGAGGTGGCACGACTGAGTAAAGCATTTAACACCTTTGCAGAGCAAATCCGGCATCTGGTTTCACAACTTGCCGATTACAGCCAAACCCTGGCAAGTACTTCAGCCCAGCTGGAGCAGACCAGTGGACGCGCTTCACAGGGTGCTTTGCAACAGCGTAACGAAATTGATCAAGTGGCTGCTGCGATGGATGAGCTGACGGCTACTGTGCAGGAGGTGGCAGGCAGCGCTCAGCGTGCATCGGATGCCACCCGTGAAGGACGGCAGGAAGTGGATCAGGGTAGCCAGGTGATTGAAGGGGTGGCAAAAACCATCAGCGGTCAGGCGGATGAAATTGAAAAAACTGCCCAGAAACTGGCACAACTGGAAGATGCCAGCACCGAGATTGAAGCAGTGATCACCACTATTCAGGCGATTGCAGAGCAAACCAACCTGCTGGCACTGAATGCTGCAATTGAGGCCGCACGTGCCGGTGAACATGGCCGAGGTTTTGCGGTGGTGGCTGACGAGGTACGCAGTCTGGCGACCCGTACACAAAGCTCCACAGAGGAGATCAGTGCCACCATAGTGAGATTGCAGAACACCACCCGTGAAGCCGTTGCTGCCATGGGAGTCAGTAAAAAACTATCTGAGCAGAGTGTCAGTTCTGCACAGATCGGTCTGGATGCATTGCAGCGGATTGCCCAGCAGATGCGCCAGATTGAAGACATGAATCTGCAGATTGCCTCCACCACGGAAGAACAATCCGCCACCACCGAAGAGCTGGCGCGTAATACCAGTCGCATCGGTCAGTTGGCTGATGAAGCAACACAGGGTGCCAATGAAACAGCAGAAGGCAGCCGGGAAATTGAGCAGCTGGCGCAACAACTGAATCAACTGGTTGGGCGATTCAAATTCTGAGTGAAATCATAAGGTTTTGGCCAAGTCATAAAAAAGGAGTGGGGAATGCAGGGTCTGGGTTTGTTGTTGCAAAGACGTTTCGGACCCTTTTTTGCAACTCAGGCATTGGGTGCATTTAACGATAACGTATTCCGTTTTGCGTTGATGTTTACCCTCACCTTCACTGCA
>NZ_JACUUA010000011.1 GCF_014859565.1 Marinospirillum sp.
CCTGCACCCGGAAACAGTGGTTAGAGAACATGTGGAATGGGCGCTGGAAAGGCAGCTGAATTTGCTGCACAAACCATTTAATGCCGGAGAATATTGTGGAAATCAAGCCCATTAAAAATGATGCTGACTATCGTTCAGCATTACAAAGCATAGAGCAGCTGATGATAGCAGAGCCGGATACTCCTGAAGGCGAGAAACTGGATGTGCTGGTCACACTGGTTGAAGCTTATGAAGCTAAACACTTCCCAATGGAATTGCCCGATCCTGTCGAAGCTATCAAGTTTGAGATGGAGCGCAAGGGTTTATCTGTAAAAGACCTGGAACCGATGATTGGTAATGGATGGTAATCAGATAACCTGACCCAGCAGGTCAACCAGCTGCTGTTCCGTCTCACACCGCTTACAGGCTTCAAAAAGCCGTTTTGCTTCTTCTCCCCAGCGCAGACGTAATAATACTAGCCACTGTTTAACCCGCATAACTCTGACATCTTCGCGGTAGATTTGGGCATCCTGCAGTAGCCATTCCAGCAGCAGGCCAATCACCCGTTTAAAATCCACGGTTTCCACTTCTTCACCGGCTGTATGTTGTTTGATCTGTAAAGCCAGCCATGGGTTGGTCATGGCGGTACGACCCAGCATCACATCCCTGATACCGCTGACTTCAACACAACGCTGGTAGTCTTCTACCGTCCAGATTTCGCCGTTAGCCAGTACCGGTACATCCACAACTTCGGCAATACGTGCCACCCATTCCCAGTGAGCAGGTGGCTTGTATCCCTGTGTTTTGGTACGGGCATGAACCACCAGTTGGGTGATTCCTGCAGCATTGAGTGCACGGGCATTATCCAGCGCTAACTCTGTATCGTCATAACCAAGACGCATTTTGGCGGTCAGCATCGCAGAGGTCGGTTTTAGCGCTTCAGCCACCGCTTTGCTGGATTCATACAACTTGTCCGGGTAGCGCAACAGGCTGGCACCCCCCAGATTACGGTTGACAATTTTTGCCGGGCAACCAAAGTTCAGATCCACTACTTTTGCACCAACACGGGCGGCAACACGGGCATTGGAGGCCAGCGCCTGTGGATCACTGCCCAGCAGTTGGATATGCACCGGCACACCGGACGGAGTTAGGGCATTTTGTCGCAGCTCCGGACACAGACGGTAAAAAACCCGACCGGGCTGACGCCCATTGGTCACCCGAAGAAATTCAGTGACACAAAAATCCCAACCACCCTGACGAGTCATCAAATCACGGGTGGTGACATCCATTACACCTTCCATAGGTGCCAGTGCTACTAAAGGAGGAGTTTTAACGTCCAAAATTCACCTGAAAATTGAAAAAAGCGGCTTTTGCTGCAAAAGCGGCAGTTTACCTGCCAAGTTGCCGAAGTACATGACCAATCAGTCGTTTTTTCTTGAAACAGGTAAAAAATCCGGATGACTACTGGGTTGTTTTCCTTGCTCAGGAGCAAGTGCTTAACAAGGTAGTGATTCTTGTAGTTGCTACAAAAAAAAATCTGGTGCAAGGTTAGGTCTGTTTCAGGGGCACTTACCCAATAAGAGGACGTGCAATGCAAGATACAGATCTGATGATGGAAGGCTTTAACCTAATGCTCCTCGGCATGGGTTTTGTATTTGTCTTCCTGACCGTACTGGTCATCGCCACAACCTTGATGTCCAAAATTATCCTGCGTTTCTCCAAACCGGAGCCTGTTGTTGCTTTCGGCCAGAAGAAACCAGCAGTATCCGGCGGACAAAACCCGGATATGATTGCGGCCATCACTGCAGCAATTCACATGCATCGCCAGCGTCAACAGAAATAAAACAACTCACTTATTGACGAACGAATTCTGACTACTAGACAGGTAACGACCATGACTGCACCCAAGAAAAAGCTCGGCATCACCGATGTTGTCCTGCGTGACGCACACCAATCGCTGTTTGCCACTCGTATGCGTCTGGATGACATGCTTCCCATCGCTGAAAAGCTTGATCAGATTGGTTACTGGTCACTGGAAAGCTGGGGTGGTGCGACTTTTGATTCCTGCATCCGTTATCTGGGCGAAGATCCATGGGATCGTATCCGCGAGCTGAAAAAAGCCATGCCCAAAACACCACAGCAAATGCTGCTGCGTGGTCAGAACCTGCTGGGTTACCGCCACTATGCTGATGACGTGGTGACCAAGTTTGTTGAACGTGCCGCCGCCAACGGTGTAGACGTATTCCGTATTTTTGATGCCATGAATGACCCACGCAATCTGGAGCAGGCGATCAAAGCTGTTAAAGGATGCGGCAAACACGCTCAGGGCACCCTTTCTTACACCACCAGCCCAGTGCACACGACAGAAATGTGGGTGGATTATGCCAAGGTACTGGAAGACATGGGGGCAGACTCCATTGCCATTAAAGACATGTCTGGCATTCTGACGCCTTACAATGCTTTTGATCTGGTTTCACGCCTGAAGGCACAAACCGGTCTGGAAGTTCAGCTTCATGCCCATGCCACTGCTGGTCTGTCCGACATGACCATCATGAAAGCGGTGGAAGCCGGTATCGACCGGGTGGATACGGCCATTTCGTCCATGTCCATGACCTATGGTCACTCTGCCACTGAATCCGTGGTGGCGGCTCTGGCCGGTACAGATCGTGATACCGGTCTGGATCTGGAAGCACTGGAAGAAATTGCTGCTTATTTCCGTGAAGTCCGTAAAAAATACGCCGCCTTTGAAGGCTCTCTGCGCGGCACGGATTCCCGTATTCTGGTGGCTCAGGTGCCCGGCGGTATGCTGACCAATATGGAAAGCCAGCTGAAAGAACAGGGTGCTGCAGACAAGTTTGATGAAGTGCTGGCCGAGATCCCGCGTGTGCGTGAAGATCTGGGCTTTATCCCACTGGTGACTCCAACCTCGCAGATTGTTGGTACTCAAGCGGTTATCAACATCCTGATGGGTGAGCGTTACAAATCCATATCCAAAGAAGTGCAAGGCATCCTCAAGGGTGAATACGGCGCAGCACCGGCACCTTACAATGCTGAACTGCAGGCACGGGTACTGGAAGGTAAAGAAGCCATCACCTGTCGCCCCGCTGACCAGATTGACGACGAAATGGACAAGCTGGCCGCTGAGCTGAAACAAAAAGCCAAAGAAGATGGCATCAAGCTGGCCAGTGGTGGCAATGAAATTGATGACGTGCTGACCTACGCCCTGTTCCCGCAAATCGGCCTGAAGTTCCTGAAAAACCGTGGTGATGCTTCTGCCTTTGAACCCGCCCCAACACTGGAAAGTGCTCAGGCGGCCATGGCACCCAAAACACCTGCCAAAACGGGTGATGACTCAGGTGTTTACACCGTTAAAGTCAACGGCCAGGCCTATGTAGTGCAGGTTTCTGAAGGGGGTGATATTTCTGCCATCACCACAGCCGCACCGGCAGCAGCCCCCGCAGCTGCTGCTCCTGCCGCTGCAGCAACGGGTGAAGCCATCTCTGCACCTCTGGCCGGTAACATTTTCAAAATTCTGGTTAAACCCGGTGATGCTGTAGAAGCCAATCAGGTGGTCATCATCATGGAAGCCATGAAGATGGAAACCGAAATTCGTGCAGTCAACGCCGGTACTGTCGGAACCATCTCTGTACGTGAGGGTGATGCCGTACAGGTTGGCGACACCCTGCTGACTCTTTAAGCGGAGTTCTACCCTATGGAAAAAATTCTGCTGCTGTGGGAAAACTCAGGTTTGTATAACCTGAGTCCCGGTCAGTTGATTATGATGGTGATTTGTCTGGGGCTGGTTTATCTGGCAATTGCCAAGAAATTCGAGCCACTTTTGCTGCTGCCGATTGGTTTTGGTGGGCTGCTGGCCAACGTGCCGGAAGCCGGTTTGGCCTTGTCAGCCTTTGATCAGGCACTGAGTATTTTTAACCTGGAAACCATGAACCTGCTGGCATCTGAGCTGGGTGTCAGTTTAAATGCCGGAACGGAAGCAGCCAACAAGGTGATCCTGATGGATGCCATCAAAGGCATTGATGATCCTCAGGTAAAACACAAACTCTACGAGCTGGTATCACTGGCCGGATACACTGATGGTTTCCTGTATGTGTTTTATAAAGTGCTGGTTGCCTCGGGTATTGCACCGCTGGTGATCTTCCTGGGTGTAGGTGCCATGACGGACTTTGGTCCGCTGCTCGCCAACCCACGCACCCTGTTCCTGGGTGCTGCAGCCCAGTTTGGTATTTTTGCCACAGTGCTGGGTGCTGTAAGTATGAGCCAACTGGGTATTGTGGATTTCACCATCTATCAGGCTGCTGCCATTGGTATCATTGGTGGAGCAGATGGCCCCACCGCCATCTACGTTGCCAGTGTGCTGGCTCCAGAGCTGCTGGGTGCTATTGCTGTTGCCGCTTATGCTTATATGGCGCTGGTGCCGATTGTGCAGCCGCCCATCATGCGTGCCCTGACCACCCAAGCTGAGCGTGCCATTGTGATGACTCAGCTGCGTCCCGTTACCAAGCGTGAGAAGATCATTTTCCCACTGGCAGTACTGGGGCTGGTTGCCCTGTTCCTGCCTTCTGCTGCTCCGCTGCTGGGTATGTTCTGTCTGGGTAACCTGATGCGTGAATGTGGTGTGGTTGAGCGCCTGTCCGATACCGCACAGAATGCACTGATCAACATCGTCACCATTTTCCTGGGGCTGGCGGTGGGTTCACGCCTGATAGCTGATCTGTTCCTGACGGTAGAAACCATGGGCATCATGGCACTGGGTATTGTGGCTTTTGCCATCGGCACTGCCACCGGTATTTTGATGGCCAAGTTGATGAACAAGGTCAGCAAAATGCCCATCAACCCGTTGATCGGTTCTGCCGGTGTATCCGCTGTTCCGATGGCAGCACGGGTATCCAACAAGGTCGGGCTGGAAGCCAACCCGCAGAACTTCCTGCTGATGCATGCCATGGGTCCAAACGTGGCGGGTGTCATCGGTTCGGCGGTGGCTGCCGGTGTAATGATTATGTATCTGGGCTGATTTCTGCCCTGCAAAAAGAAAAACCCGGAACCAGTTTTATGGTTCCGGGTTTTTTGTGCCTCTCTTAAGTGGAGGCTTTTAAAACAGGCGCTGTTGCACTTGGTAGATAAAGCCAGAAGATTAAGCTGCCATTTGTAGCTGCGTGTGTTGCCCAGCCTCTGCAAAGAGCGCTTCCTCCCACAGATACCGCGTTTGCAGCTCTTCAACCAGTGCCATCAAAGTTTCTTCGCTCATACAAGGCTCCCTCTGCCTGTAAATCTACTACTTTGGGTGAATACCCATATTTAAGATGGCAGCTGACTCGCCAGCCAGCCACTGTTGACACATGAAGTTTTTTTATTTGAATTTCATTAACTTAAGTATAAATTTATCTCGCAACCGCACATTCAAGCCAAGTCGCTGTTTTGATTCAAGTCTGCTGGCTCCTTAACCAGAGTTATGCTAAAAGAGAAGCTTCCACGATGACGGAGCAAAATCATGGTTTTTGCCATCTATGAACAGGGATTGCGTATCCATACACCCAAAGAAAAACTTCTGGCTCGTCCGGGTGTACGTCAAACCCAGGAAACCAGTGCTACCCGCCGTCTGATGGATCACAATGGTGATGCCGAGCATAACCAGAACATCAGTGATCAAACGTGGATTCATGGTTACCCGGATGATTCCGGCGAAAAAAATCATCCACCCATCAACAAGGCGATGGAGGCCTATGTTGCAGTAGAGCAGAGCAAAAAACCGCGTGTACCGGTACTTCCCGCCCATCAAGTCATGCGCTCACCGGTCATCACCCTAAATGCTGATGCCAGCCTGAACGAAGCGTGGCGCATCATGAATGCTGAGAAGATTCACTATCTGGTGTTGCTGGATAACGAGGGTAAACCAACTGGCATAGTGAATGACCGCCAGCTTTTGCAAGAGGCAGCCGGGATTGGTGAGCTGAGCAAACAGGATGAGGTGAATCTGGCAACAATGGCTATCAGCACGCTGGTTGACACACCACTGGTTTGTGCCAGCCCGGATACCGATATTCGGGATATTGCACGGGTTATGCTGGCACAAAAGGTGCGAGCCATGCCCATAATTGATGATGACACTGGTGATCTGCTGGGGCTGGTTACCCGCTCAGACCTGATGCTGGGACTGGTGAATCAGACACTGGAAATCTGGACCTGATTTTTATGTTTCAGCGGCTTAGCGCTGATCATCAGCTATCCGCTTGGATAGAAAGCTTTAATTTTGCAGCCACCTCGCCATACCAATCAAAAATACTTTTCGGGTTACAAACACCTCATGCAACCCTTAGTAATATCCGGTAAAATGCCCAGAATTTTTTGAATGCTGCTGCCTTGCAGCAAAGAGCAACCAACAAACCTATCAGGAGCTTTCCTACTCATGGCGAAGAAAAACGCCTTTTACGCCCAATCCGGCGGCGTTACTGCAGTGATCAATGCCAGTGCTTGTGGTGTGATTGAAACAGCGCGTCGTCACAGTGATCAGATTGGCACTGTTTATGCCGGTCGCAACGGTATTCTTGGCGCACTGACTGAAGAGCTGATCGACACCTCAGCCCTGTCAGATGAGACTGTTGCCGCTCTGCGCCATACCCCGGGTGGTGCTTTTGGCTCCTGCCGTTACAAACTCAAGGACATTGACTCACACCGCAGCCAGTACGAACGCCTGATTGAGGTGTTCAAGGCTCACGAGATCGGTTATTTCTTTTATAACGGTGGCAATGATTCTGCGGACACCTGCCTGAAAGTGGCACAACTGGCTGAATCCATGGGTTATCCGTTAAAAGCGGTGCATATCCCCAAGACGGTTGATAACGACCTGCCCGTTACCGACAACTGCCCCGGCTTTGGTTCCGTTGCCAAGTATATTGCTGTTTCCACTCAGGAAGCGGCCATGGATATCGAATCCATGTGTGCCACTTCCACCAAGGTATTTATTCTGGAAGTGATGGGTCGTCATGCTGGCTGGATTGCTGGTGCCGGTGGTCTGGCCGGTCAGGGTGAAGGTGAACCACCACACCTGATCATTTTCCCGGAAATCCCCTTTGATCGCGCTACAGTGATGGCTCGTGTGGATGACTGCGTTAAAAAATACGGCTACTGCGTAATTGTGATTTCTGAAGGTGCCCGTTATGCCGATGGCACTTTCCTGGCTGATGCCGGTACCACTGATGCTTTTGGTCACAAACAGCTGGGTGGTGTAGCTCCGACTCTGGCCGGTATGGTCAAGCAGGATCTGGGTTACAAATACCACTGGGCGGTGGCAGATTACCTGCAGCGTTCAGCACGTCACCTGGCTTCAGCCACCGACGTATCTCAGGCTTATGCTGTTGGTGAGGCTGCAGTCAAACTGGCTCTGGAAGGCAAAAACTCGGTGATGCCAACCATCCAGCGCACCAGTGAAACACCCTATCAGTGGGAAATCGGTGAAGCCTGCCTGTCTGATATCGCCAATGTCGAAAAATTCATGCCGCGTGATTACATCACTCCGGATGGTTTTGGCATTAGCGCTTTGGGTCGCCAGTACCTTACACCCTTAATCCAGGGTGAAGACTTCCCACCTTATAAAGATGGTATGCCGCAGTATGTTCGCCTGCAGCACAAACTGGTCAGCAAAAAACTGCCGGACTTCCAGCCTTGATCTGAAGCTTTAAAGCAAGGCCGCAGGACTGTCGGTCTCTGCCAATGGAGGCCAGCGTCAGACGAGTCACGCACTCGCCGCAGCCTGAGAAGCTGGAAGCCTCGCCCGTGGCGCTTAGGGCGGGGGGGAGCAGTCACTCACGGATTTTTGGCAGCACCACCACCTGAGTTTTGGACAGGATGTCCGGCCAGGTGCGTTGCTCACGATCAAACTTCAACCATAGATAACCCAGTCCCAGACAGGTCCAGGACAACAGCCCGCCGATCAAACGTAAAAAGGTCTGCCGGGCATCCAAGGCTTTACCTTCCGGGGTTTGTACACGAATACGCCAGGCCAGCATCCCCAGCGTCTGACCACTGCGCCGCCAGAAGTACCAGTAAAAAAGAAAAGGCACCATCCAGACCAGGAGTTTGAATAACAGGTGTTCATTGGCCTCACCATCAGTGATTGCCACACCGATAAACCCAGCCATCATAAACAACGCAGACAGCAAGAACAGGTCATAAACCATTGCAGCCAGACGGCGAAAGAGTCCAGAGGGGTACACATCGTTTAAATGACCAAATACACGCGGCATAACTTTTTCCACTGATAATTTTGAGAAGTACATTAACCGGCTCGGCGAATCTGCCATAACGCCCAGATGGTGCAGAAAGCAGCAGGAATCAACACCGCCAGAGCAGGGGTAAACCCCCACAACAGAGCTGTTGGACCCAGCAGGTCCTGTATGAATTTGACCGAAAGCCCGATGATGACCCCATGAAACACCCGAGTCCCGGCCGGAACCGAGCGCAGAGAACCAAAGGTGAATGAGGCTCCTAACAACACCACAGCAAAAACAGTCACTGGCAGCAGCACCTTTTGCCAGAAAGCCAGCCAGTAAAAACCGGCTGCCTGACCTTTATCCTGCAAATAGCGGGCATAGTGCCATAATTTTGACGGTGGCAAATCCCGTGGATCAAAGGCTTGTAATGCCACAAATTCCGGCTGGATCGGCAAATTCATCAACAACTGCTGATGGCGTGTTTCTTCTACCCGCTCAGCAGTGAAATGCAACTCTCTGGCATCCTGCACCTGCCAGCCATGCTCTTCATAATTTGCCCGGGGGGCTGTCACCTGCCGTTTAAGCGTCCAGTCCTCATTCAGCTCAAACAAGGTAATACCCAGCAGCAGACCATCATCCCGCGCGACATTAATACGATAAAAAAGTGATCCTTCTTTTAACCACAAATCCTGAGCCGTGTTTACACTGCTTTGTTGCTGACCAGTGCGTTTTTCCCAGCGCCAGGTTTCCGCTGCCTGTACCCACTGCAGCAATAGATACTCACTGGCTAGCATGGCTACCACCAGCAACAAAAATACCGGGCGAGAAGCATGAAGAATCAACCTTGGAATGGATACTCCGGCTGCCCGCATCACGGTCAGTTCGCTGGTGGATGCAAGGCTGCCCAGACCGATCAACACCCCCACCAGTATGGCAATGGGCAGGAACATATAAAACCGCTCAGGCAGACGCAACAACATATACACAGCCGCTTCTTTTAATCCGTAACCACCGGCTAATGAAGTCAACTCATCCAGCATGGAAAAAATCAGATCCAAGCCAACAATCACCACCAGCACGGCCAGCGTGCCTTTTAAAACCGATGAAGCGATATAACGTCCCAGCAGCCTCATTTAGCAAATACTCCTTTGCGCCAGCAAAGCAGCAGCCCAGCTGCCAGAAAAGCACCATGCACCAGCCATAATCCCGGCCACAGAGGAAGCTGCCCTTTATTGACTGTACCTTGCAAAGACATCAACCCACCTAGAAACAGCATCTGCAATAAAAGCACCGGCAAAATAGCCATAAAACGCCCCTGGCGGGGGTTCACCTTAGTCAAAGGCAAGGCAATAAACACCATCACCAGCACCATCACCGGTAAACCCAGTCGCCACTGCAGTTCAACCTGCGAAGCAAGCAGGTCATTCTGTAAAAGCTCACTGCTCGGCATGGCTGCCACCTGTTGTCGCACACTCGGAGGCTGATAAATACTCATCCGCAACGCATAACGCTCAAACTGCAAATCGGTACTGCGCAAATCTTCTTGTGGCAGTACATAGCGGTGACCGTCTTCCAATAGCAGAAAGCGACTGCGAGTAGTATCAGTGATTTGCTGATAACCTCGCTCGGCCAATGCCAGGCTGCTTTCTTCTGCAGAGGACTGGGCAATAAACACCTGGGCCAGAGTTTGCTGATCCTCACTGATACCATCAACATACACTGCCTGATTACCAATCCGCACAAACTGCCCGGGTGTGATGGATTCAAAACCGGTACGCTCCCGCTGTTCAGCCATCAACAGGGCACTGGCATACTGAGTTTTGGGGGTTACATACAGACTACCCACAGCAGTGCAACCAGCGACCAGGAGCGCCAGCACCAGAACCAGTTTCAGCAGTTGGTTCTGGCTCACACCGCTGGACTGAATCACTGACATTTCACTTTCCATATACAGGCGACCAAAGGTCAGCATCAGCGCCAGTACAAAACTGATCGGTAGAATCAACTGCAGTGCATAGGGAGTATACAGCAGTGTCAGTTGCCCCAATACATCCAGGGATATACGCCCAGAAGCCGCCCGCCCCAGCAAACGGGCAAACCGGCTGCCAACAATCACCAGCAGCAACACACTGCTCACCGCCAGGGTGGTGATTAGCACTTCCCGCGCAATGTAACGATAAAGAATCAAAAAAAGACTCCAGTAAACAGACGATGCATTTCTTACATAAAGCCATTATCCTACAGGTGCATCAGGCTTGTCTTGTTACTGGCCAAAATGGCACCTCTATCTAACTAAACTGTTACGGAGCAGCTATGAATTTTAAACTGGTTACCCAATCTCCAGCCCTTACGGAAACTGCCTGTGTGGTACTTCCCGTTCTGCAAGAGGGTAGCCTTACCTCCAGTGGTGAAGCACTCGACAAGGCAACAGAATCCCTGATTCATCAGGTGATTGAGCGGGGAGACTTCAAGGCCAAACTTGGCAAAACCTTTCTGATGCCTTTTGCTCCCGGCGCTGAAGCCCAGCGCATCCTGCTGGTGGGCATGGGTGAAGAAGCTAAGCTTACTGACAACAAATTCCGCAAAGCCTGTCAGGCTGCTTATGATCAACTGGCGCAACTCAGCCTGCATGACTGCTTGATTACACTCGCTGATACCCCGCTGAAAAATCGTGATTCTGCCTGGAAACTGCGATTGCTGGCCGAAGTGGCTGAAACCAGCTTTTATCGTTTTACCGAATTCAAAACAGCTACACCACAAGAAGATCTACCTTCCGAGATCCTGTTTTTCTGGCCGGATAACCATGAAGGTATCGAGGGTGAAAAAGCTCTGCGTGCCGGTCAAGCCATAGGGCAGGGTAAAAACCTGGCTCGCACCCTGGGCAACCGTCCCGGTAACGTCTGCACCCCAATCCATCTGGCAGATACAGCGCTGGGACTGGTGGCAAAAGATTCAGCATTCACGACCACCATTCTGGATGAAAACCAGATGGCTCAGCTGGGCATGAATAGCCTGCTATCGGTTGGTAAAGGCAGCGACCAGCCGCCACGCCTGATCGTGGTGGAATATAAGGGATCCAGAGACCCAGAAGCTCGCCCCCATGTACTGCTCGGCAAGGGCATCACCTTTGATACCGGTGGTATCAGCCTGAAGCCCGGTGAAGGCATGGACGAAATGAAGTTCGACATGTGTGGCGCGGCCAGTGTACTGGGTGCATTGGAAGCGGTGCGCCAGTTAAAACCAAAACTGAACCTGGTGTTCATAATTGCTGCCGCCGAGAACATGCCTTCTGGTCGCGCCAGCAAACCCGGCGATATTTACACCAGCCTGTCCGGTAAAACCATCGAAGTATTAAACACCGATGCCGAAGGTCGTCTGGTGCTCTGTGATGCCCTGACTTACGCCGAACGCTTTAATCCGGACAGTGTGGTAGATATTGCCACCTTAACCGGAGCCTGCATCATTGCACTGGGTCACCAGACCACAGCCTTAATGAGTAATAACGATGAACTGGCCGCTGCACTGTTAAAAGCCGGTATAGATGCTGACGACCGTGCCTGGCAGCTGCCAATCTGGGAAGAGTATCAGGAACAGCTGGACTCCAATTTTGCTGACATGCAGAACATTGGTGGTCGCCCGGCTGGCAGTATCACTGCTGCCTGTTTCCTGTCACGTTTTGCTGAAAACTACCGCTGGGCGCATCTGGATATTGCCGGAACTGCCTGGAACTCCGGCAAACAAAAGGGTGCAACTGGCCGTCCCGTTGGTCTGCTGGTGCAATACCTGATGGATCTGGAAGCGGCTGTAGAATAATGACGCAGATCGACTTTTACCTGCTGCCGGAGGGTGACGGCAGCAGTCGCATGGATTTTGCCTGCCGTCTGGCTGAAACCATCTGGCGCAAGGGACACCAGCTGTATATTCAGGTGGCCGATGAAGCCATGGCCAGACAACTGGATGAACGCTTGTGGAGTTTTAAACCGGATGCATTTCTGCCACATGGGCTGCTGGGAAACCAGCCGCCATCACCAGTCGAAATTAGCTGGCAGGATGATCCCGGCAACCACCACGATGTGCTGTTAAATCTGGATTTAAAGGTACCGGTGCACTTTTCGCGCTTTCAGAGAGTGGCGGAAATCATTGATGACAGTGAGCAGGTACGAGAGCCCAAACGAGCGGACTGGCGCTTTTACAAGGAACGGGGCTACCTGATCAAGGCACATGATATGCGTCGCCGTTAAGTCCCGCAGGTGGAAAATCAGTAGCATGTAGGAGGTACAGCCAAAGCCATCACAGTTTTTGCAACCTACCCTCACCAGTTGCAAAAAGCTATAATCCCGCGCAATCAAACCTTTTGTCCAGCAGCATCAGCAAATCAACGGAACCCTCATGACCAGCAAGCCAGAACCCTCTCTCGACAAGACCTACCAACCCACCGAAATTGAACAGCGCTGGGCCAAAGAATGGGAAGAAAAAGGTTATTTCCGTCCATCCGGTCAGGGTGAAGGCACAAGCCCCAAAAAAAGCTACAGCATCATGATTCCACCACCGAATGTTACTGGCAGCCTGCACATGGGCCACGCCTTTCAGGATTCCATCATGGACACCCTGACCCGCTGGCAGCGCATGCAGCAGAAAAACACCCTCTGGCAGGTGGGCACAGATCACGCCGGTATTGCTACCCAGATGGTGGTGGAGCGTAAACTGGCCGCTGAAGAAGGCAAAACCCGCCATGATCTGGGCCGTGATAAATTTCTGGAGAAGGTCTGGGAGTGGAAAGAAGAATCCGGCGGCACCATCACCCGCCAGCTGCGCCGCCTCGGTGCCTCAGTGGACTGGGATCGTGAACGCTTCACCATGGATGAGGGTTTTTACAAAGCTGTGCAGGAAGTGTTTATTCGCCTGTATGACGAAGGCCTGATTTATCGTGGCAAACGCCTGGTCAACTGGGACCCAAAACTTCACACCGCCATTTCTGATCTGGAAGTGGAAAACAAGGATCAGCAGGGCAACTTCTGGCACTTCCGTTACCCGCTGGCGGATGGTGTAAAAACCACCGATGGCAAAGACTATTTGATTGTTGCCACCACCCGCCCGGAAACCCTGCTGGGGGATACCTGCGTTGCCGTTAACCCCAAAGATGAGCGTTATGCCTCCATCATCGGTAAAGACGTGATCCTGCCATTGGTCGGTCGCCGCATTCCAGTGGTAGCCGATGACCATGCCGATATGGATAAAGGTTCCGGCTGTGTAAAAATCACCCCAGCACATGACTTTAACGACTATCAGGTCGGCAAGCGCCATCACATGCCACTGATCAACGTGATGACCATTGATGCTGCCATCCGTGAAGAAGCTGAAGTTTATAACCTGGATGGCAGTGCCAACAGTGAAGTTGACCCCACCCTGCCAGAAATTTTCCGCGGACTGGATCGTTACGAAGCACGCAAGAAGCTGGTCGCGGAAATGGACAGCCTGGGGCTGCTGGAGAAGGTAGAAGCCATCAACAACACCCTGCCCTACGGCGACCGCTCCGGTGTGGTGATTGAACCGCTACTGACCGATCAATGGTTTGTGAAAATTGCCCCGCTGGCCGAGCCAGCAATCAAGGCGGTGGAAAACGGCGACATCCAGTTTGTACCCAAACAATACGAAAACATGTACTTCGCCTGGATGCGGGATATTCAGGACTGGTGTATTTCCCGCCAGCTCTGGTGGGGGCATCGTGTACCGGCCTGGTACGATGAAAGCGGCAATATTTATGTGGCACAAAGTGAAGAAGCCGCCCGCCGCAAATACAATCTGGGCGACGAGATCAGTCTGGAACAGGACAGCGACGTGCTGGATACCTGGTTCAGCTCCGGCTTGTGGACCTTTGGCACCCTGGGCTGGCCGGAACAGACTGATGAATTAAAAACCTTTCACCCCACCAGTGTGCTGGTGACGGGTTTTGACATCATCTTCTTCTGGGTGGCACGCATGATCATGCTGACACTGAAGTTCACCGATCAGGTGCCGTTTAAAACCGTGTATGTCACCGGCCTGATCCGTGATGACAACGGCCAGAAGATGTCCAAATCCAAGGGTAACGTACTCGACCCGCTGGACATGATTGACGGCATTGATCTGGACAGCTTGCTGGCAAAACGCACCAGCGGCATGATGCAACCCCAGCTGGCAGAAAAAATTGCCAAACAGACCCGCAAAGCCTTCCCGGAAGGCATCGGTGCCCACGGCACAGACGCGCTGCGTTTCACCCTGCTGGCGATGGCCACCACTGGCCGTGATATCAACTGGGACATGAAACGTCTGGAAGGTTACCGGAATTTCTGTAACAAAATCTGGAACGCCGCCCGTTATGTGCTCAGCAACACCGAAGGCGAAGACTGCGGCGTCAATGACGAAGCAGTGGAACTGACCCTGGCTGACCGCTGGATCATCTCCCGCCTGCAGGAAACCGAAGCCGCCATCACCCGGCATCTGGAAAGTTACCGCTTTGACCTGGCCGCCAACACCTATTACGAGTTTGTCTGGAACGACTACTGCGACTGGTATCTGGAACTGTCCAAGCCGGTGTTGTGGAACGAAGAATCCAGCCCTGAAGCCCTGCGTGGTACTCGCCGCACCCTTGTGCGGGTACTGGAAGTCATCCTGCGCCTCGGCCACCCGATGATGCCGTTCATCACCGAAGAAATCTGGCAACGTGTGAAAGGGCTGGCCGGTGTGGAAGGGGATACCCTGATGCAGGCTCAGTGGCCGGTGCCGAATGAATCACGCATTGATGCCGCTGCGGTCAGTGACATAGAGTGGGTTAAAGGTGTGATTCTGGCAGTACGGGAGCTGCGTGCCGCCAACAATCTGGCACCCGGCAAACCCCTGCCGATTTTGATCCACAACGCCAGCGCCGAAGATCAGCAACGTCTGCAAGACAACCGCCTGTTCCTGCAGAAACTGGCCAAACTGGAAAGCATTGAGCTGGCCGACACCCTGCCAATGAGCGCCATGCAGCTGGTGGGTCAGATGGAAGTGCACCTGCCGCTGGCCGGCTTTATCGACAAGGATGCTGAAATTGCCCGCCTGCAGAAGGAAATCGACCGCCTGCAGCAGGACATTCAGCGCACCGAAGCCAAGCTGGGTAACGAAGCCTTTGTCAGTAAAGCGCCAGCTGCCGTGGTGGACAAGGAAAAGGCCAAAATCGAAGAAAATCGTATGGCCTGCAACAAACTGCAGGAGCAGCAGGAACAGTTAAAAGCTCTATGAGCAACCACCTGTGATTGAAGACAACAAACACCGCCAGCACAGTCTGGTTGAAGATGCCCTGGCACTGATCACTGCCACGCCGCTGGTGGCACTGGGCATCACCTTTTACAGTCACGCAGAGCTGCTGACCGGCAGTACCGCAGGGCTGGCCTTTCTGATCAAGTATTTGACAGAATGGGGCTTCGGCCCGGTGTTTTTTGTGCTTAACCTACCGTTTTATGTGCTGGCCTTTCTGCGCATGGGCTGGAAATTCACCCTGCGCACCTTCTGTGCTGTGGGACTAGTATCCGTGTTTGCTGAACTCACGCCGCAATGGGTGAGTCTGCATCAGATCAATCCAGTGTATGCCGCCCTGCTGGGTGGTATGTGTATGGGACTGGGCATGCTGATGTTGTTCCGCCACCGCGCCAGCCTGGGGGGCGTCAACATCCTGGCACTCTACCTGCAAGATCGCTTCAACATCCGCGCCGGAAAATTCCAGATGAGTGTTGATCTGGTGATTGTACTGGCCGCCCTGCTGGTATTACCACTCGACAAGGTACTACTCTCCATTGGTGGAGCTGCTATCCTCAACCTGATCCTCACCCTCAACCACAAACCGGGACGTTACCAGGGCGTGAGTTGAAACCTTGCCTTCATACTTGCTCAGGCACTATGCTCACAACAGCCAGCAGCATTTGAGGAGATTCTGATGGAAGCCGTGCGTTTTTATACCCAGCCCGTCGATGGACAAGTAATCGTTCGTCTCCCAGCGGCGCTGGCCAATATCGAACAGCTTGAAGTCATCGTATTGCCCGCCAATGAGCCAAAAGTGCATGAGCGGCGCAAACCCAACCCGTTGTTGATGAATAGTCTGCAACTTTCAGACGATCTGATTGCACCGGCCGCACCCGAAAGCGATTGGGATGCACACTGATGCTAATGGATACCCATATCTGGATTCGCTGGCTGACTGCTTCAGACGGGGAACAAGCCTTACCTGGGCATTTAGTTGAAAAGATTGAGTTGTCACCAACCCTGGCCATCAGTGCCATTTCCTGCTGGGAGCTGGGTCAACTGGTCAAACGTAACCGTTTAAGGCTACAGATGCCGATGGAGCAATGGCTGAATCTGGCTTGTGAAGGTATCCAGGTGATTCCAGTTAACCGTGGCATCGCTGAACTGGCCGCCAACCTGCCAGAACACCACCGCGACCCCGCTGATCGGTTTATCATCGCCACCAGTTTGATCCACAACCTGCCTTTAATCAGCCTTGACCAGGCTTTTAAACAGTATCAGGAACTGACTGACCACCTGATCAGTTGATCCTGCACTACCAACGCAGCGCACTGAAGGTCAGCACCTCATCCAGTGAATCTGCCTGCAGTGCCAGCATCACCAGCCGATCAAATCCCAGCGCAATACCACTGCATTCCGGCAAGCCTTGCTGCAGGGCTTCAATCAGCTTGGTATCGGGAGTGATTTGCTCTTTGCCCAATGCCCGACGCTGGGCATTATCGGCCACAAAACGAGCAGCCTGTTCATCCGCCGCAGTCAGTTCCTGATAGGCATTGGCCAGCTCCAGACCATCCACATATAACTCAAAACGACTGGCCACGGCATTGCCAAAAGCATCCTGATGCACCTGCGCCAGCGCTGCCTGGCTGGCCGGAAACTCATACAACACCACCCGACCCAGTGTTTTGAATCCCGGCTCTACCTGATGACTGATCAGTAAATCCAGACAGGCATCCCGATCCAGCATCTGTGCATCAATACCTGAGCAGGTCACACAAGCTGCACGCAAGGTTTCCAGTTCAGCAGTAAAAGGGTCCAGCCCGACCAGCTGTAAAAAAGCTTCCCGATAAGTCAGGTGCGTATAATCCGCAACACCCAGCAGCTCATCCACCAGCGCCCGGCATTCACTTTCCAGTTCGGCCAACGACCAGCCGGGGCGATACCACTCCAGCATCAGAAACTCAGGGTTATGTCTGCGGCTCACCTCACCATTACGGAAACACGGCCCCAGTTGATAAATCGGCCCACTGCCTGCGACCAGCAGGCGTTTCATGTAAAACTCTGGCGAGGTTTGCAGGTACAGTGCCTGCGGCTGCGCCGAGCCACCTTCCAGACGCGTCACAAACGAATCCAGCAGCGGATCGGTTGATCCACCCGGCCCCAGCACTGGAGTATTCACCTCCAGCACCCCACGCCGGGCGAAAAAAAGCCGGGTTGTATTCAACAACCCGGCACGTTTCAGCAGTAGATCTTTAAGCACGACTGACGTATTCGCCTGTGCGAGTATCAATCTTTAAGAGATCACCTTCGTTTACAAACAAGGGCACCCGAACTGTTGCACCTGTTGGCAATACGGCTGGTTTGGAACCACCTTGAGCTGTGTCACCTTTCACACCGGGGTCTGTCTCAGTCACCGGCAATACGATAAAATTCGGAGGAGTCACGCTGATCGGTGCACCGTTGTACAGCGTAACCATGTACACTTCTTGTTCTTTCAACCACTTGCTGGTATCACTCAGAGCACGGGCATCAGCACCCACCTGCTCGAAGGAGCCGTCGGTTTTCATGAAGTGCCAGAATTCGCCGTCGGTGTAGAGGTATTCCATGTCCACATCCATGACATCCGCGCCCTCTACCGACTCACCGGATTTGAAGGTTTTTTCGCCAACACGGGCGCTCATCAGGTTGCGGTACTTAACACGGGTAAATGCCTGGCCTTTGCCGGGTTTGATATGCTCAATCTCCATCATCGAGCAGGGGTCGCCATCCAGCATAAACTTGAGGCCGCCCTTGAATTCATTGGTTGCGAAATTCGCCATAAGTCAGATCTCTGAATAAATAATCACATGGAACAGACATTAAAAAACGGGTCGCTCATAATACCCAAAAGCTCAGTGACTCACCACTGGAGTGAAACACTAAAACGAGCGGTTCGAGATCCACTGGAACTCTGTCGCCTGCTCAATATCAATCCGGAGCAACTGCCGGGTGGTACCAGTGGGCTGCAACAGGGACACCAGTTGTTCCGCACACTGGTGCCGCACCCATTCATCAACCTGATGCAGCGTGGCAATCCACAAGATCCACTGTTGTTACAGGTGCTGCCGCTGGCTCAGGAAAATCTGCCACAAGCAGGTTTTGTTGCTGATCCACTGCAGGAGCATCAATCCAACCCCTTGCCGGGCTTGATTCATAAATATCAATCGCGGGTGCTGCTCACCAGCAGCGGTGCCTGCGCCATCAACTGCCGTTATTGTTTTCGGCGGCATTTTCCTTATGCTGAAAACAGCCTGAGTCAACAAGCCACCAGCGCCATTCTGGATTACCTGCAACACCACCCAAAAGTGAATGAGGTGATTCTGTCCGGCGGCGATCCCTTGGCAACACCAGACCTGCGTCTGGCTGATAAAATCCAGCAGTTGCAGCAATTACCTCAGCTGAAACGCCTGAGAATTCATACCCGCCTGCCGGTGGTTTTACCATCACGCATCACCGATGAGTTGTTGCAGACCCTTGCCAGCACTCATCTGAAAGTGATTTTGGTGTTGCATATTAATCATCCGCAGGAAGTTGGAACCGAACTCTGTGAGGCATTACAACGTCTTAGGCGCACAGAAATCACCCTGCTGAACCAGAGTGTGTTACTGCGGGGCATTAATGATCAAGCAGAAATTCTTGCACAGCTATCAGAAACTTTGTTTGAGCAGGGGGTTATGCCTTATTATCTACACGCTTTTGATCCCGTGGCCGGAGCAGCCCACTTTGCAGTGGATGATCAGCAGGCGCGTCAGATTTATGCCGGGCTACTGACACTTCTCCCCGGATATCTGGTACCCAAACTAGTCCGCGAGTATCCTGATCAACCGGCCAAGACTCCATTAGGCTGGTAAATAAAATAGACGGTTGGTAAACCAGCGTGCTGGTCAACAAGAGGTGGAAAAAACAACATGAGACAGCTGCCATTCAATTTTCCTGAACTCTGCCGGGATCAGCTGGAAAGCTGCGCCACCCAGCTGGATGCACTGGAACGATGGGTTAAACAGCTACCCATGGCTCACCCAATGGCCAGCCAGGAAAAACTGGCGCAACTGATGAATGAGCTCAACCAGCTGCGCTTGCTGCCATTGCGGCGACAGGAGTGGCTGAACACCCTGCAACCTGCTATACAACAGGTGTTGAACGAACTGGAACACAACAATGATCCTTTAGCCGGAGACAAGGCACAGGGCTTACAACAACAGCTGGCACAGGGTTACAAGCGAGTTGTTAATGACTTGCTGGAGTTAAGAGATCAACTGCCCGCTCCACTGCTGGCACGCGGCCTGCTTCAGTCACTTCACGCAGCTATCCAGCATACCGGCGCACTGATTTACCGATCCTGTAAACTCAGCATCAACGCACCCACTGAATGCTGGCCAGAGCTGAACCTGCTCTACCATGTTGCCTGCCAAAGTCGTCTGCAACTTAAACCCGTACAACACAATCCACCCCAGAACTGCCAGCAGGCCTACCTGCAACTGGTGTTACTGGGGCTGGTACAGGCAGAAAACCTGCGCAGTGATGAGCTGGAGTTACTCTTCCCACAACTTGCTTTGTGGAGTAAACAGCTAACCCTGCTGCCTGCTGGTGACTCAGACAACCTGTTTCAGGTACTGGCAAAAAACAACTACTTACCACGCAGAGCAGAGCCCCTGACTCAGGCAGCAACCGACCGAGAGCTGGGGCTGGATACCCGTGATATTGTTACACTGCTTTTTGCTGAACTCCAACAGGGGCACTCATCACTCGGCAACCGACTTATCCAACACCTGCAAACGACCCTGGGTGAAACCTCAGAAAGAGGCACACCCAGAGTGGACACCAGCGGCTCCGTTCAACTGACCCTGGGGCTGCGCAGTGTACATTTTCATCTTAACGGTCGGCGACCTTTTGAAAGCCTGGTGGCCGGACAAAATCTCGCGCCCCAGACCAGAGACAACCCTTTTTTACAAGAGCAAAAAGTTGACCCCTGGGCATCCGCACACGATGCAACCGAAAACAACAGCATGGGTTATATCCAACTGGTTGAGATAGAAAACAACCTGAGCACCTCGCTGGAAGAAGAACTGGATAAACGCCACCCACAACATGAACTGCAACTGGTGAATACCAGCGCCACAGGTTATTGCCTGCATTGGCAGGGTACCGCGTCACCCTTGCTGCGAACCGGTGAACTGATAGCACTAAAAGAAAAAGCGGCTGATCCCTGGCAGCCGGGATTAATCCGTTGGATCAAAGAAGTACCCGGCGGTCACCAACTGGGCATTGAGCGCCTCGGCAGCCGAATGCAGCCCTGCGCCATCAAGCCCATCATTAAAGTGGGGGAACCCCTGGATTATATGCCCGGTTTTCTGATACCAGAACTGCAGGTGCTGGGTATTGCTGCCAGCGTGATCACCCCCTTACTGCCTTTTCGGGAAGGGCAAAAGGTATCCATCAGCACCCGACAGGGTGTACAACGCGCCAGACTGACTCAATTGATGAGCAGCCCTGGCGAGTTTAATCAATTCCGACTGGAATCATTGGGACAGGAGGGTTTAAGCCTCCACTAGAATCATGCCTTGCTCAACTTTCACAACAAAGGTATCTATATCAACATAAGCCGGTGGTGTAAGCGCCTTTCCGGTGCGCAAACAAAAACGTGCACCATGACGGGGACAAACCAGCAGCCCTGCCTCAATACAACCGCCATCAAACCCACGCCGATCATGTGAACATTCATTCACCACCGCCAGCAACTCACCTTCGGCACGAGCAACCAGCAGCTCATCACCGTCATCCTTCTCAACAATTTTGAACTGACCTTCCGCCAGCTCTTCTTCTTTACATACTTGAATCCACTGCATTTTTTACTCCTGAAAAAGATATATCGCTAAATAGAAACCCGCCAGATTGTTCTCTATCCGGCCAGTGTACTTAAGACACAAACAATAAAAACCGCCATAAAAATGTAAAATTGGCACGCTCGCTGCATTGTGCCAAGAGAATCTGGATGGCCTGGAGAGACCCCGGTCAGTTACCGATGAATTCACTGCATCCAGCTCTGACTTTGGGTATATCAACTGGATAACCTTTGCATTTTAATGTATGAATTATTAAGGTTGTAAAGTAAAAATTCTGGCTTGCTTGTACTAACACAATCAAACGAATACTCCAACTGGATTGATCCACTAAAATAGGAAGTAAATGATGAAGAAAACACTGATTGCTGCATCTATCGCTGCTCTGTCTGCTGGTTTTGTTGCAGCGCCTGCTTTTGCTGAGGTTGCTGGCCATGTTGGTGCTACTTTAGCCCAACCTACCAACTCTGATCTCGATACCATGATGACACTTGAAGCCGGTGTTGAATACAGCCATGAGTCTGGCGCTTATGCTGGCCTGCTGTTCACCACTATGGATCTGCTGGATTCCGACTCGGAATTTAAACAAAGCGAAATCGAACTGAACCTGGGTTATGCTGGTGCAATCAATGACGCTGCTGGTTATGATGCTGGCCTGACTTACACCATCCCTATGGACAGCGATGCTGATGCCGAATACGAACTGTACTTTGGTGGTAACTACTCTGTAAATGAAGCCTTGGGCGTTAGCGCCTATTTTTACCTGCCAGAAGCTGATGACAGCATCTATCTGGAATTTGGTGCCGACTACGCACTGGATGCTGTTGACCTGTTTGCCCTGCTGACTCTTGGCGTGCAAGATGCCAGCGAAGGTGACACTGCTCTGGAATTAGGTGTAGGCAAAGAAATCATGCCTCAGCAGTATGTTACCGGTGCTTTTGCTCTCAATCTTGATGACAGCGATGCCAGCTACCTGGAATTCACCTACACTTACAGCTGGTGAATGCTCCCCGCCCAATTGGGCGGGGGTTTACGCTGTTGCTAAATGTGTTATCCTTTCTTCATCAGATTCATACATCTGACCCAAATCTGTCATTTAAGGCTGCTAACTTTTCCACGTTAACTCATTAACCCATGAACACACCAAAAGCAAAAGGTAAACCCTGATGAAAAAGACACTACTCGCCTCTGCTGTTGCTGCAACCCTGGCTGCCACATCAGTGCAGGCTGCCACCATCGCTCAAACAGACACCGCCAAAGTTGATATGTATGGTCGCATCAACCTGATGCTGGAAAATAATGATGGCGATAATGCTATTAAAAATAACACTTCACGTATCGGTTTTCGCGCCAGCGACAAGATCAACGAAGACCTGACTGCTTTTGCCCGTGCAGAATTCCGTTTTTCGGCTGATGAGCGCCAAGAGTCAAAGAACGGAGATCCGGTGTTTAATGACCTGCGTAATACCTATGTCGGCTTGCAAGGTGGTTTTGGTAAGGTGACTGTGGGTAACTTTGACTCACTCTATTACCAGGCTGTTTCCAATGTTGCCGATTTGTTTGAAAACAAAGGTTTCCGCGCTTTGAACAAGGGCGACAGTAATGCCCGCGGTGACACCATTGCTTTTGAAACTGCCGACTTAGGTGGTATGCAGTTTGGTCTGTCTGCCAAACACGCACCTGAAACCGACGCCAGCGACGAAGCTTTTGGTCTGCAGGCTTATGGTCAGTTCACCATGGTTGATAACCTGACACTGGCCATTGCCTTTGATCAGAACATTGAAGAGCTGGATGGCGGTGCAGACAGCGATCCAATCATTGGTGCCAGTGCCACCTACAAAATGGATGCTTTAAAAGCCTCCCTGTTGATTGAAAGCTCTGGCGACTTTATGCACATTGCAGCCGGTGGCTCTTACACCTATGGCCCGGGTGATGTTTATGGCTTGGTGTCCATGATGGATGACGGCAATGAGTCCGGCCTGGATCTGGCCATTGGTGCCAACTACAAACTCTCCCGCGCCTTCCGTACCTATGGTGAGTTTGCCATGGGTAACGACAAAAACAATGAAGACTACACCCTTGGTGACAAGAGCGTGATGACAGTTGGTATGCGTTACGACTGGTAAGTCTCTCTGGAAGGGCTCTACACACGCGACCAAGGATGGTCGACTTCAAGCAGCCCAACTCGGGCTGCTTTTTTTTGCTCTAAAACCATCAATACCGCAACAGCTCCTCAATACTGGCAGCCGTGAGGATGCCCTCTGCCCAAGCGCTGCAAATAATAACATATTTGCTATTATTCATGCATGACTTACACCATCACCTACTACAGTGACAAGGTTTAGAAGGACATACTCGACCTGCCGCCGGGGCTTCGAGGTCGGTACTTTGCCTTGACCGACCGAATGGAGTTGCACGGCCCCAATCTCGGTGAGCCGCACAGTAAGGCTTTCGGAAATGGACTACTTGAACTCCGAATCAAGTCAGCAGAAGGTATTGCACGGGTTTTTTACTGCACCCTGATCAACAAACAAGTTGTGATTCTGCACAGCTTTATTAAAAAAACAGACAAAACACCAGCCAAAGAGAAGCGAGTGGCTGAAGTTCGAATGAAAGAGGTAAAGAACCATGCTGACACATGCTGAACTAAAAGCCAAAGCTCTGGCAGACCCAGAGGCAAAAGCCGAATATGAACGCGTCAATCGTGAAGAATATGCGCTGTTGGATGAAATGCTGGCAGCACGGCGCTCAGCCGGGTTGACTCAGGCACAGATCGCTGAACGGATGGGAACCAAGGCACCTGCAATAGCACGCCTGGAAAATGCTCTGGCCTCTGGTAAGCACTCACCCAGCCTGGATACACTAAATACCGTAGACCCGTCATTCAGGGCGACATCGATGCGCGACTAAAAGAAATTATACACGACGTAGTCAGTAATCATCGCGCTGAGATAATCGAGCTGGAAACCATGCCCGATCATGTGCATCTGCTCGTTGAAGTCGATCCACAGTACGGCATTCATAAACTGGTCAAAGCGATTAAAGGCCGATCTTCTCGGTTGCTGCGATCCGAGTTTCCCAGCTTAAAGTCTCGTTTGCCTACGCTGTGGACGAATTCTTATTTCTGTTGCACGGTGGGCGGCGCACCGCTCGAAGTGATCAAGCAATACATTGAAAAACAGAGAAACGTATAAAAGTGAAGCGAGCGAAGAATCCGACCTTTATCGTTGAGTTGCCTGTTTCCGTTTCGCAAGAGACGGAAAGGCAGCTGACTGCACGATTATTGGCGGGTGCGCGTCTTTACAATGCTGCACTGGGTGAGGCGCTGCGTCGCTTGGATCTTATGCGTGAATCCAAAGACTGGAAGGCAGCCAGAAAACTGGAAGATGAGGAGCGCACCCATGCTTTCCGGTCAGTCGTCAAAAAATTCGAGTTCACCTCTGCATCGGTTTCTACATTCGCTACGCGCTGCAAAAATGAAGCAGGATGGAAGTCTCGCCTCAGTGCCAATGAGACACAGCGCATTGCAGAAACCGCCTTCGCCGCCGCTGAACAGCACAGTTATGGCAAGCGTGGTCGCCCTCGCTTCAAAAGCGCAAAGCGACCGCTCAAGTCTTTTTCAGGAAAAACGAACAAGGCAGGCATTCGCTACCGCCCCGAACTCGGCATCGTTGAGTGGGCTGGACTGATTCTACCGATCCAATACCCGCCTGCGGGCAAGGATCGATGGCTGGATGAAGCCCTGAAAGCGAAAACCAAGTTCTGCCGCCTGGTGTGGCGCAACGTCAAAGGAAAGCGGCGCTGGTACGTGCAGCTTGCCCAGGCAGGGCTTTCACCTGCCAAGGAAAAGAATTCGACCTTGCCAAACAATGAAGTGGGTCTGGATGTTGGCCCTTCATCGGTTGCCGTCGTCTCAGAGACCGCTAGCGACCTGCTGGCCTTCTGCCCGACCATCGAACAACCCTGGAAAGAGATCAGGACACTTCAGTGGGCGATGGATCGTTCGCGTCGCGCCACGAACCCGCATTGCTACAACGAAAACGGTACCTGGAAAAAATGCGCGAAGGTTAAGGTGGTTTCCAAGAACTATCTCGCTCTGAAGCAGGCTGTGGCGGAACTGGAACGCAAGCTGGCAGCTGAGCGAAAGCGCTCTCAAGGTCAGCTGGTCAACGATGTGCTGCGCCTGGGTAATATCATCAAAACCAAAAAGCTGTCGTACAAGGCTTGGCAGAAACTCTACGGGAAAAGCATCAAGACAAAGGCTCCTGCGACATTCATTGCTGGGTTGAAACGCAAGGCTGAAAGTGCCGGTGGACAACTCATCGAACTGAATACGCAGCGCCTGAAAATGTCGCAATACGACCATGTGAGCGGTGAGTACACCAAAAAAACACTGAGCGAACGCTGGCACTTTCTTGGAGGCAAGACTTCCGAAAGCGCCCTGCTGGTTCAGCGTGATTGCTACTCTGCTTTTCTGGCGCTTTGCGTTATTGAAAACGAACACCAGTCTAGCCAGCTGCATACGCGCTGGCCGGTTGTGAAACAGCGACTAGAGCAAGCGGGCTGGTGTCGTCCAATAGAAGTTGCGAATGGCGGGACAATTGTCTTGCCTACGGCAAAGCCGTCAGAGCGACTCGCTTGTTAAAGGGGTGTGGATTTGGCTACGGCCTGGATGTTGTAACTCGATTTGAGTCTGAGTCGAGCGAGAGTCAGGAGACCCTGAATCATCAAGCACCACCAAAACCCCCTGGATTTATCCATGGGGATGTTTAGGAGAAAATCAAGATGACACTCAAAAAACTGCCGATTGGCATTCAAACTTTTAGCCAAATCCGCGAAGGCGATTATGTTTACATCGACAAAACTGCGCTGGCTTATGAGCTGCTGCAAAGCTACAAGTATGTCTTTCTAAGCCGCCCCAGGCGTTTTGGTAAATCCCTGTTTTTGGATACCCTGCGTAATATTTTTGAAGGCCAAAAGCACCTCTTTTCCGGCTTGGCGATTGAAGACCAGTGGGATTGGAGCGTTAGTTATCCGGTGATTCACATTTCCTTCGCTGAAGGTAAAATCAAATCCTGCGATGACCTTGCAGACAAGTTTGAAGAGATCTTTATCATCAATCAGGAGCGGCTGGGCATCACCTGCCAGTTTGAGGCCAGAGACCGACGCTGTTTTAGTGAAATGATTCGCAAAGCCCATGAAAAATACCAGCAGCAGGTCGTGGTGCTGGTGGATGAATACGACAAGCCGATTCTGGACAACATCACCAATACCCCTCTAGCGCAAGAACTCCGCGATGGTCTGGTGAATTTTTACAGCGTGATCAAAGGTAGCGATGAATTTTTACGCTTTGCGTTTTTGACCGGCGTGAGCAAGTTCACTAAAACCTCCATTTTCAGCGGCTTGAACAACATCACTGATATTTCCTTACAGCGTAAATTCGGCGACATTTGCGGTTACAGCCAGCAGGATGTAGAAACCACCTTCGCACCCTATTTAACGGGTGTTGATATGAAAAAGGTGAAGGAGTGGTACAACGGCTATAATTTCCTTGGCAATCAGATGTATAACCCCTTTGATATCTTAAAGTTTATTGCCAATGAACACACTTTTAAGAACTACTGGTTTGAAAGCGGCACGCCCACCTTTTTGATGGAGCTGATCAAAAAACAACACTACTTCCTGCCCAATCTTGCTGATTTGCGGGTTGATGAAAAACTGCTTAACAGCTTTGATATCGACAACCTGGATTTGGAAGTGATCCTTTATCAAAGCGGTTACCTGACAATAGATACCGTGCAAACCACGCTGTTTGACACCCTTGAATACACCCTGAAAATTCCTAACAAAGAAGTCAAGCAATCGCTGAACGATTACATCATCGACACCCTGATCAAAGACAAACGCTCGATTCCAACCAAAACCCACATCTACAAAAGCCTGCTGGAAGCGGATATGCCAGGCTTCCAACAAGCCCTCACCAGTCTGTTTGCCAGCATTCCCTACAACCACTTCACCAAAAACGACATTCAAAACTATGAAGGCTTTTATGCCAGTGTTGTCTATGTGTACCTGCAAAGCCTGGGGCTGAATATCATCGGCGAAGATGTGACCAACACAGGCCGCATTGATCTCACTATCAAGATGGAACAGGCGATTTATATTCTCGAATTTAAAGTCGATGGCAAGGGTAAGGCACTGCAACAGCTCAAAGACAAGGGCTATGCCGCCAAGTACCAGAGCGAAGGCAAGGATATCTACCTCATCGGCATTCATTTTTCTACTCAGGAAAAAAACCTGTCTCACTTTGAATGGGCGCGGGGGTAACTTCATCCACTGCAGGTTATGAACAGAAAACTTCACCAGGTCGTTAAACCCATCAAACAGCAACTGGCGAGCAGTCAAATTACAACCAAGGAGCCAAGCTAACTCCATGAGCCGACTTGTACTTTTGATCCTCTTGGTTTCATTATCAATCACCACGACCCTGGCGGTCGATAGGCAGCTGCTGGATCTGCATCGCTTTGCTTACATCGGAGATTTGGAACGGTTAGAAACCGTGCTTGATGCGGGTGCAGACCTCAATGCAAAAGATCAGCATGGCATGAACGCGCTGCTCTGGGCGGCTTATAATAATCAAACCCAAGCGGCTCAGCGATTACTGGCTGCCGGTGCTGAACCCAATGCCACCACGCCTAGTGGGTTTACGGCACTGACCTATGCTGTACGCTACGGGAATACCAGTCTTGTTGAGCAGCTGTTGGCCGCAGGCGCAGACTTATTAACTGATAGCCGTGGTAATGACGCGCTTTATGAAGCCGTGCGGCAGGGCAATCTGCCAATTACTCGTTTATTGCTGCCCTTGCAGCCCAACCTGAATCACACCTACCAAAACCCTGATACTGATCGTTCACTCAGTACCAACCTGCTCCTGATTGCTGATGTGTTGTTCGTTTCTGCGTATAATGCCGCTTTTTATGCTTCTCACTCTGGTTTGTTCATGTCCCGATTTCTGAGCCTGATCCTGTTAGTTTTATTATTGATCACCCAGTATCGCCTTTGGTGGGGTGAGAACGGGTTGATTGAATTCCGGCAGGCTCGCGCCTTGGTTAGCACCATGGAACAGGAAAACCAACAGCTAAAAAAACGCAATCAGCGCCTGGATGCCGAAGTGCAGGACTTAAAAAGCGGGTTAGCTGCCGTGGATGAACGCGCACGTTTTGATCTGGGCATGATTGGCAGTGATGAAACTTTTTTTTGGCTGATCGGCCAACCACCCGCTGAGTTCTCACTTCCCGAATCTGGAAACACTTCACCATGAGCTTTACGCCTCGCCTCTGGTGCTTGCTGCCTGCTGCCGGTATAGGGCAGCGCATGGGTGCTGACTATCCCAAACAATACCTGCCGCTGGCCGGTAAAACCCTGCTGGAAGTCACCCTCGGCAAGCTGCATCAGGCTTTTCCTGCTGCCACCCTGATTTTACCTCTGCACCCAGACGATCACTGGTGGCCGGATGTTCATCAGCGCATCCTGCAAAATCATCCGAATTTACAACTGATAACGACCCTTGGTGGTGCTGAGCGGGCTGATTCAGTGCTCTGCGGACTAAAAATACTGGAGCAACAGGCCGCAGCAGCAGACTGGGTGCTGGTGCATGACATGGCTCGCCCCTGCGTGACGCAGAGCGACCTGTTCAAACTGTGGGACACGCTGCAAAATCATGCAGTGGGCGGCCTGCTGGCGGCACCCGTCGCTGACACCATGAAGCGCAGCAATCCACAAGGGCAGGTCGAAACCACCGTGGAACGCAGCCAGCTCTGGCACGCGCTGACGCCTCAACTGTTTCGTTACGGCCTGCTGAAAAATGCCCTGCAAACGGCGCTGGATCAGGGGCTTAACATCACCGATGAAGCCTCGGCACTGGAGGCTGCCGGTTATTCTCCACAATTGGTCAGCGGGCGGCGCGACAATATTAAAGTCACTCATCCAGAAGACTTGCCGCTGGCAGAACTTCTGCTGAAAAGCCATTCACTCAGCTAAAAGGCGTTGATCATGCGTATCGGACAAGGTTTTGATGTTCATAAATTCGGCCCCGGTGACCACATCACTCTGGGTGGTGTTTGTATTCCTTTTCACCAGGGGTTGGTTGCTCATTCCGATGGTGATGTACTCATTCATGCCCTGTGTGATGCGCTGCTGGGTGCTTGTGGACTAGGGGATATCGGGCATCACTTCCCCGATACCGACCCGGCCTTTGCCGGTGTGGACAGTCGTATTCTACTGCGCCGTGTGATGGAAGCCATTCAGCAACAGGGTTATCAACTGGTGAATGCTGATATGACCATCATTGCCCAGACACCCAAAATGGCACCTCATCTACCGGCGATGAAAAACAAGCTGGCAACCGATCTCAACACCACCTGGGATCGTATCAATATCAAAGCCACCACCACAGAAAAGCTCGGTTTTACCGGACGCGGTGAAGGTATTGCCGCTCAGGCCGTGGTATTACTGGAATCCCCATGCAACTAATCGAATCCCTGCTGGCATCCCTCCAGCAACCCCTGCCGCGTGCTTTTCCTGCATCACCTTGGCAGGGTGAGTATCGCCTGCAGCCACAGGATTTTATGGTGGAAGAAGTTCTGGGTTTTGAACCGGAAGGCCAGGGAGAACACCTTTACCTGTGGATCGAAAAAACCGGCAGCAATACCCCTTTTGTTGCTCAGGAACTGGCTCGCAAAGCGGGTATCCACCCCTCAGCCGTGACTTTTTCTGGACTCAAGGATCGCCACGCCGTTACCCGGCAATGGTTTTGCCTGCACTTGCCCGGCAAGGTTGATCCTGCCCTGGACAGCCTGAATGGTGACAACTGGCAGGTACTTAATGCTTGCCGTCATCCTCGCAAACTCAAGCGCGGCACCCATCGCGCTAACCGTTTTCAGCTGCGTATTCGCATCAACAATGCAGACGCCAGCACCGGTGAATGGCTACAACAACGCTGGCAGGAAATACTCTCAAACGGTGCACCCAACTACTTTGGGCCACAGCGGTTTGGTCATGGCGGGCAGAACCTGCAGCAGGGATTAAACTGGCTGCTGGCAACCACCCGGCCAAAACCACCTAAACGTCAGGATCGCAGCATCTGGCTGTCTGCAACTCGCAGCGCACTGTTTAATCGCTGGCTGGCTGAAAGCCTGCAGCAACATCAGTGGCTGAATCCTTTACCCGGCAGCTGTTTTAACCTGCAAGGCACCCGCAGTTATTTTTCTGACCCACAAGCGGCTGAAGATGAACTGATCAGCCGTATCAAAAGGCAGGATTTAAATCCGGCGGGGCCTTTAGCTGGCAAGGGCTGGCCACAGACTCATGGTTTGGCAGCAGAAGCAGAAGAAGCGTTTCAGCGACAATGGCAAGGTTTGTGGTCCGCACTGGAAAACCAAGGCTTAAAACGCGAATATCGCCCCTTACGAATGCTGGCCGAGCAACCCCTATTGGCATGGCAGGCTCCGTGGTTAACCCTGGGTTTTACCCTGCCCAGCGGTTGTTTTGCCACTAGCCTGTTGCGTGAACTGGTTGATGCCAAGGATGCCATGACCCGCGAACATGCTAAAGTAACCACCCAGTCTTCACAGGAGTTGCTGCCATGAAACTACTTTTATCCAATGATGATGGTGTTCACGCTCTGGGTCTGGCAACCCTGGCTGCGGCACTGGAAGATCTGGCTGAACTACTGGTAGTAGCACCGGATCGTAATCGCAGTGGTGCCAGCAATTCCCTGTCGCTGGATCGCCCATTAAGTACCCGACAGATGGATAACGGCTTCTGGTCGGTGGATGGCACTCCAACGGATTGTGTGCATCTGGCCATGGGTGGCATTTTTGGCAGCCAGCCGGATATGGTGATCTCCGGCATCAATCACGGTGCCAATCTGGGTGATGATGTGCTTTATTCCGGCACGGTGGCTGCTGCCACTGAAGGACGTTTTCTCGGTTTACCAGCGCTGGCGGTTTCACTGGATGGTGAACGTAACTTTGCCACAGCGGCATCGGTGGTGCGTAAACTGGTGGAAGGTTTTATGTCACAAACCAGCCGCCTGCAACTGCCACCGCGCAGCCTGCTGAATATCAACGTACCGGATGTGCCCTTGTTTGCCCTGAAGGGTTACCAGACCACCCGCCTTGGACATCGGCATCGTGGCCCGGAACCCATCAAAGTGCTGGATCCGCGTGGTAAACCCCGTTACTGGATTGCAGCAGCAGGGGATGCAGCAGAATCCGGCCCCGGAACCGATTTTTATGCTGTGGCAGAAGGGAAGGTTTCCATTACTCCGCTGCAGTTTGACATGACCCGACACGAGAGCCTGGATCAGGTATCCACATGGATGAACTCCATCAGCTGAATCCGCAGCTGCGCGGTATAGGTTTCACCTCTCAGCGCACCCGCAACCGTATGGTTGATCGCCTGATCAGTAAAGGCATCAGCAATCCACAGGTGTTGGAGGCTTTGCGTCGTTTGCCTCGCCACCTATTTCTGGACGAAGCACTGGCACATCGTGCTTATGAAGATACCGCACTACCCATAGGTCTGGGACAAACCCTCAGCCAGCCTTATATTGTGGCGCGTATGACCGAACTGCTAATGGAAGTCAGCCCGCGTCGTGTACTGGAAATTGGTACTGGCTCAGGGTTTCAGTGTGCACTGCTGGCCTGCCTGATTCCCGAAGTTTACAGCGTGGAGCGTCTCGAACCCTTGCTGCACAAGGCGCAATTACGCCTGGTTGGATTACAACTGAAAAATGCTCGCGTGACTCATGCTGATGGCAGTATCGGCTTAAAAAAACATGCACCCTACGATGCCATACTACTGACCGCTGCCCCGGAACACATTCCCGAAACCCTGTTTGACCAACTGCAAGAAGGTGGACGCATGATTTTACCCGTCGGGACTGAACAACAAATCCTGAGTGTATTTGATAAAAAAGGAGGCCGTATGCTGCGTCAGGATATTGAGCCGGTTCACTTTGTCCCGCTGTTACCGGGAGTCAGTCGATGAAAGCATGGCAAATTTATCTGCGCGGCATGGGTATGGGTGCTGCGGATGTAGTGCCAGGCATTTCCGGTGGCACCGTAGCCTTTATCACCGGCATTTATGAACGCCTGATCAACTGCCTGCGCAGCTTTGACTGGCAACTGCTGGCTGCCTGGAGGAAGGGTGGTTTAAAGGGCATTTATCAGGCGGTGGATGGCACTTTTTTGCTTTCTCTGCTGGCCGGTGTGTTCACCAGCCTGTTGTTGCTGGCTCACCTGATCAGCTGGCTGCTGGTGACCTATCCGCATCATCTGAATGGTTTCTTTTTTGGTCTGGTTGCCAGCTCCGGCATTATCATTTCTCGCCAGATCGTTCACTGGACATTCAGTCGATTGTTTTTTATTGCCCTGGGTGCGGTGCTAGCCAATTTACTGGGATTACTGTTACCCAGTATCGGACAGATTACTCCGTTAACTTTTTTTCTGGCTGGCATGATCTCTATTTGTGCCATGATTCTACCCGGAATATCCGGTAGCTTTTTATTACTGGTGATGGGGCTTTACGGCCCACTGATCGAGGCATTAAAAGCAGCCAACCTGCCACTGCTGTTTGCATTTGCTGGTGGTGCGGGCATTGGCCTACTGTCATTTTCCCACCTGTTGGGCTGGTTATTTGAGCATTACCGAGCAGCCACTTTTGCCACCCTGTTCGGTTTTGTGATTGCCTCACTCAGCCATATCTGGCCTTGGCAACTACTGACCCATTACCGCATCAGTCCAGAAGGAAAAATGATCCCTTTAGACACACAAGTGTTACTTCCCTGGAGTTATACTCAAATTACCGGGGAACCCTCCCACCTCATCCCTGTCGTAATTTTAGCCTTGGGTGGCTGGCTGCTAGTGCTTTGGCTGGCACCACGCAACAAATAAACATGGTGAATCTTTTCCGGCATATTAATTGCAAGTTTTTGAATGTACTGAAGTCACCCTAAGCAGAGTCTGTCTTCTGACTTGATTCTGCCCTGCAACACCAAAGGAGCGGGTTATGACCAGAAGCGAAAAAAACATCTCTGCAACTCTTACCAAAGAGCCACTGGATATTGAAGCAAAGCTGCTTGATGAAGACAGTGATGAGCTCCAGCTGAACGACACTGAGCTTAGTGAGGCGGAAGAATTTGAGCAGGCACTCGAAAATGATTCTCTGACACCCAACACCTCGCTGGATGCCACTCAGATTTACCTGAATGAAATTGGTGCCTCTCCCCTGTTAACCCCGGAAGAAGAAGTTTATTTTGGCCGCCTGGCGCGTAAGGGTGATGCCGCTGGACGTAAACGGATGATTGAAAGCAACCTGCGGCTGGTGGTTAAAATTGCCCGGCGTTACAACAACCGGGGATTATCCCTACTGGATCTGATAGAAGAAGGCAATCTCGGCCTGATCCGTGCAGTAGAAAAGTTCGATCCTGAACGTGGCTTTCGTTTTTCCACCTATGCCACCTGGTGGATTCGCCAGACTATCGAACGGGCATTAATGAACCAGACACGCACCGTGCGCCTGCCCATTCATGTGGTCAAAGAACTCAACACCTACTTGCGCGCCGGACGCGAGCTGTCACAACAGCTGGATCATGAAGCCACACCGGAAGATATTGCCCGCCATCTGGACAAACCGGTTGAAAGCATCAAAAGGCTGCTGGGATTAAACGAACGCAACACCTCCTTTGATTATCCGGCAGGCCAGAAGGCTGACAAACCCTTGCTGGAAACCCTGACCAGTGAAGGTGACAGCGATCCGCTGAACCATATCCAGGGTGAAGACATCTGTAACAATGTAGAAATCTGGCTGGAAGAACTGACAGAAAAACAACGCGAAGTAGTGACTCGGCGATTTGGATTACGCGGCCATGAAGCAACCACGCTGGAGGAAGTGGGTCGTGAAATTGGCCTCACCCGTGAGCGGGTTCGGCAGATCCAGATGGAAGCACTAAAACGCCTCAGAAAAATGCTGGATCGGGAAGGTGTGGATATGGAGGCGGTCATCAGCAACTAAAAACTCCGCCTTATTTGTTCCTGTTGTGATAACCGGCTGTCATCAGCCGGTTTTTCTTTGTACGCAATAGCATACATACATGAGTGCTAACAGCAGTAGTTGCATCAAAACCACTTGATACAGATCAATTTTTTTATCTATCCAATTGATTTTAAAGTAGATAAAGATTAGTCGCATATTCATGTCAGTCACTTTCACCCCCTTCCTATCCTGCCATAAAGTGTTAATCTGAACGTGTTGTCAGGGAGCAAGGAGCAGGATGACAAGGATAAAGGGAAGCCAGTTGCAAGGTCAAAGGAGGTCAGGAAGACCAGACCCTAGAGCAACCGGACAGCTTTGGAAAGCTGAAGGCAGGTCAGCCGAATTAATGCAGACAAGGATTTCGGGAAACACCCCAAAGGAGACTGCAACTGGATGTGCAGTCAGCACGGATAGCGCAATGGAAAGACCCTCGGGCGGCTTAGCCGCCCTTATTTTTTATGCTACAATCCCGCCTTAAATTTATTCAATCCCTCGGTATTCAAGAACATCATGCTGACCAGAAGATACTTCCTTCTTAGCCTCTTTTTTTGTTGTTTTCCTGTCTGGTCACAAATCCAAAGTGAACCGACGCTTCCATATAACAGCTTGGCTTATTCTTACCTGGCTAATATTCAACCAAGCATGGATATGAAGCTAGCAGCAAATCCACTCGCGGATCAATCGCAGCCCCCTAAATACCAGGGCATGGTTCGTGAAACACGCAACATAGGCATTATGTCACTGGGGATTATGGCAATAATCTACGCCCTGCCAGAAAGCATTTCTAAATGGGATCGCAGTGAAATGACCTTCAGCAAGCTGGGTGATAACTGGGTTCAGAACAACAAAGATGGCCCGGTATGGGATCAGGACGAGTGGCAACTCAATTACATCGGCCACCCGTATTTTGGTGCTGTTTATTATATGGTAGCACGCAACCAAGGCTTGACCCCACTTGAATCAGGCGGCTATTCCTTTTTAATGTCTACCTTCTTATGGGAAATGGGTATTGAGGCGCTCGCAGAAATCCCATCAAAACAGGACATCATTGTTACCCCCCTGATCGGATCTATAGTAGGTGAAGCCTTCTATACTTGGGAGCAACGCATCCAAGCTAATAATAGCAAGCTATTAGGTTCTCGCTTTCTTGGCAAAAGCACCCTGGTGTTTCTTAACCCTGCAGGTAGCCTGTCGGCACGTATCAATCGTGCTCTTGGAGACGATAAACCAACCAGCGGGGCTTACAGCCAATTGATATACAGCCCCGCATACCAGCGCTTTGAACCCGGTGTGGGTTACTCAGCCGAACCAGAATGGATAGGCATAAAACTAGGCTTCCAATTCTGAGCAGCTCAGGATGAAAAACTCAAAACTAAAAAAGCTTCAACCTGATTGTTCAGCCGTACGTCTCGATCCAGTGCAGCGCTGGGTGTTTCCACACTAAAATGGTTGTAGCGTACACCTGTTTCTAACTGCCAGCCACGTCCAACAGGGTGTAGCACACCAACCTGCACACCACCAGACAAGCCGGACTGGTAATCATCTTTGCCACGCAAGGCTGAACCCAGCTCAAAATCCACCACCCCACCAAATACACCAGCAAAAGCCTGCCAGTCGCTACCTACATGCCACAGCCGCTCATAATTGGCATGTATGGTACGGGTATTCACCTCATCCCAGCTATATAGGTTCAAGTCAGCATAAACTCGGTAATGCGGATAACTGACACCCAACACCGCACCGACTCCCGTAGCGGTGTCATCCTTAATACCACTAAAAACACCACTGGCCTGACTGAAGCGCAAACCAGCCAGAGTGGCAACATCTGACGCAGCAACAGGCAAAGCCATTGCCATCAGTAATAACCCACCACAGACCAGTTGAACTGGCTTTTTGAAACACTGCATGACCTATCTCCAGAAAAACTGGCCGTAGGATAACCTTTTTTACCTGACGCTTCACCCTGGATCAGTTAAAATGATCTACATCAATTTCCCCTCTGCTGCACCCCGGATACCCCATGCCTGCATCTGTTGCCACACACACTAACATCACACCAGCCAGCACCCGCAAGATTTTTGATTACCCCAAATACTGGGCTGAATGTTTTGGTACTGCCCCTTTCCTGCCCATGAGCCGGGAAGAAATGGATCAACTCGGCTGGGATCGTTGTGACATCATTCTGGTCACCGGGGATGCTTATGTGGATCACCCTTCTTTTGGTATGGCGGTGATCGGGCGCACCCTGGAAGCCCAGGGATTCCGGGTCGGCATCATTGCCCAGCCGGACTGGCAATCCAAAGACGACTTCATGAAACTCGGCAAACCCGAGCTGTTTTTTGGTGTAACTGCAGGCAATATGGACTCCATGATCAACCGCTACACGGCTGATCGCAAGATACGTTCTGACGATGCCTACACTCCCGGTGGTACGGCAGGAAAGCGCCCGGATCGTGCCAGTCTGGTTTACACCCAACGCTGCAAAGAAGCCTGGAGTGATGTGCCGATTGTACTGGGTGGCATTGAAGCCTCATTACGCCGCATTGCCCATTATGACTACTGGCAGGACAAGGTACGTCGCTCCATCCTGCTGGATGCCAAGGCCGACATCCTGCTGTATGGCAACGCCGAGCGGGCACTGGTGGAAGTGGCGCACCGTATAGCCCAGGGTGAAGAAGTTGCACAAATCACTGATGTACGCGGCACAGCGTTTATCCGCAAAGACACCCCGCAGGACTGGCTGGAAATTGACTCCACCCGCGTGGATCGTCCCGGACGCGTGGATCAGATCATCAACCCCTACGTGAATACTCAGGACACGGCAGCCTGCGCCATAGAGCAGCAGAAAGGTGAACAGACCAGTCCACTTTTTGATTCACAAACCGAACAAGCGCTGGAACTACTGACCGCTGAACAGGCTGCAGAGCGCAAACGCCTGGAAAAACAGGTTCGCGGGGAAGGACGTGACCATACCGTGATCCGCCTGCCCAGCTTTGAAAAAGTCGCCAAAGACCCGGTGCTCTACGCCCACGCCAACCGGGTATTGCATCTGGAAACCAACCCCGGCAATGCCCGTGCACTGGTACAAAAACACGGAGAGCAGGATTTGTGGATCAACCCACCGCCGATTCCGCTGACCACCGAAGAGATGGATGCTGTTTTTGATCAGCCCTACACCCGTGCACCCCATCCGGTTTATGGTGATGCCCGTATCCCAGCCTGGGAAATGATCCGTTTTTCCGTCAACATCATGCGCGGCTGTTTTGGGGGCTGCACCTTCTGTTCCATCACCGAACACGAAGGGCGCATCATCCAGAACCGCTCCAAAGGCTCCATCCTGCGGGAAATTGAAGCCATGCGTGATCAGGTCAAGGGTTTCACCGGCATCGTATCTGATCTGGGCGGCCCCACTGCCAACATGTACCGTCTGGCCTGCAAAGACCCGGATATCGAGGCCGCTTGCCGTAAACCTTCTTGTGTTTACCCCGGCATCTGCCAGAACCTGAACACCGACCACACTTCACTGATAGAACTCTACCGCGAAGCCCGTGCGTTACCCGGTGTCAAAAAGGTATTAATTGCCTCCGGCCTGCGTTATGACCTGGCAGTGGAATCACCTGAATATGTGAAAGAACTGGTGACCCATCACGTGGGTGGTTACCTGAAAATTGCACCGGAACACACCGAAGAAGGGCCATTATCGAAGATGATGAAGCCGGGCATCGGCAGTTATGACCGCTTCAAACAAATGTTCGACAAGTTCTCGAAGGAAGCAGGTAAAGAGCAATACCTGATTCCCTACTTTATTGCTGCCCACCCCGGCACCACTGATGAAGACATGATGAACCTGGCACTCTGGCTGAAGCGCAACGACTTCCGCGCTGATCAGGTGCAGGCTTTTTACCCCTCACCCATGGCTACCGCCACCGCCATGTACCACAGCGAACGCAACCCACTGCGCAAGGTGAACTACAAGAGTGACAGGGTGGATGCCATCAAGGGTGAGCGTCAGCGTCGCCTGCACAAGGCATTTTTGCGTTACCACGATCCCAAAAACTGGCCGCTGTTGCGTGAAGCCTTAAAAAGTATGGGGCGTGCCGACCTGATCGGTTACGGCAAAAAACACCTGATTCCCCCGACTGACCCGATCAAGGGCACCACTAAAGCAGAAGCCTTTAAAAAAGGTGCTAAACCAGTGCTGACCCAGCACACAGGTTTACCCCCAAGGGATAAGGCATACACCAAAAACAAAACCAAAATGAAAAAACAAAAAGGCCGGTGATTAGACCGGCCATCACTTACACCGCAACGCAGGGAAAATAATTTTAATCCAAAACCAAATCAAAAGTAATCAAAGTCAAGATCCCCATCAATACTAGTATTACTTTCAACTTTATCAGGAAAGTCTTCATTTGGATTAGAACCGAACAAATCCGTACTTTGCGCCAGATAAAGCGAATTGGAAATGACCGACAAACCCAGCTGTGGCGTACCCTGCACACTTGCAACACGAGAATGAGGGGCAAAAATCAAACCAGACATACTATTCTGACCCTCAGTATTCAAAGTCAGCGTACCGGTTCCTTGACTCATTAGCAGTACAGGAAAGTTCTGGTTGGTATCTTCATCCTTTGCCTTGCCGGTGAAGGTCACATCACCATTACCTTCAACAATAATGATGGTCATTGAGCTTATATTATCAAGGGAGAAGCTAGCCGTTGTTCCTTGCGGAGCTTGTAACCTCACAACTGGAAAACCATAGCCCTCCATAGATGAAAGCTGCGCCCAGATTCCATCAAGAATATCCTGATCATCAAATGCGGCATAATCACCAGGAGTTAAATCATCTATATTCTTTCCACCTTGGCAATTGGGGCCAGTCCCACCAATGCAATTACTTTGGTTAGGATTTGCTTTTTCAGGAGGCTGCCCTGAGCCAAGAAATATGGTTTGTGGGTGGTTATCAAGAAGATCAAAAAGATCCTGAACAGGCGAATTTGGTGGGAATTGTGGAATGCTTATTTTCAAATTAACAGCGGCAGCCAGAGTTAAAATAGGATTATTCAAGTCTGAGCCAGACTGGCTACGTGCCACAACTCTAATTTTACAAGATGAACCAAGAGCACTTCCTGTGCAAGGAGAAGTTGACTGATCTATCAACACAACATTCTCATCAATCCAATAATAAACATCTGGAGACTGATTAAAACGATATTTGCTATTTAATGTTCCATCGCCATCGCCATATTCATTTAAATTCAAAAAATCTGCCAACCCTGCATCCGTAGAGAAAGCATTTTGAATACATGCAGCAGATGCATTTAAGCTGGTCAGGTTACAGTCACTTGCCGCCAAGCGCCGCTCCACCCTTAACAGAGCTGCCTCAGTTGCTGATTCCAAGCTAGGTCTACTTTGAACCGTTGTCGCAACACGCTGCTCCACACCTGTACGGTCGATGGAAGATACAACAATCACGCCAATAAACAGCATCATCAATAAGGCCAGGGCCAGGATAAAGCCGCCTTGTTGTTTATATTGATAATTCATAACCCACCTGCCTGAAAGTTAAAAAGCAAAATCGAAGTCTGGTGCTTCCGAGCTGTACACCGTATTTACAGTGTTCTCAAAACCATACTCACCATCAAAACCGTCCAGATCGTTCGGTGCTGGTAATGACTACCAATCCGACAAAAAGCATCATTAACAGGGAGAGCGCCAAAATAAAGCCCTGTTGAGGCGTGGTACGATTTACCTTTACCTGTTTTACTGAACCCATGCTTTTCTCCTGAGCTTACTGGGTTGCCCGCTCTCTTAATCGGCTTCGCAGAGTTGCGGTAAATACGTGATCAGAATAACCTTCCAACCTTCTGAATTCTGTTGCATCAAAAGCCAGTTTCACTCTGACAGCTATAACTTCAGCATGTGTTGCTCCGGCACAGTCCTCATAATGAGCAAGCATCTGTTGGTCTACATGGTGGTAAATCAAACATTTCAGTTCAAAGCTACTAATGTCATAAGCAATGATTTCTGTGGTTGCGCCCACACGACAAGCAAGGTGGTTTGTCCCTGCCGGTTGATAGTAGGTTTCAAAGAACTCAACACCTTCACTTGGTTCTTCACCGATACAACTGAGTCGTCCAGCTGCACCCATGCGCTTCACAGAAAGCTGATTATTCGTTGTGGTTGCATTATTTGCTGTGTCATTAGCCAGCACTTCCGCTGTTCTTAAGCTGCGACTGATCAGACTGGTGGTGAAGCGCAGTGTTTCCTGTACTTGTTCATAATCACGGGTGAGGTTTTGTGCCTGGGTAATGGCCGCTATGCTGGAGGCAATACCCATCAGCAGCAAAGCACCAATTGCCAGTGCCACCAGCAGTTCTATCAGCGTAAAACCCTGTTGTCGGTTATTACTCATTGCAACCTCCCGACCAATAATTAATCAACAGGCTTTGGGTAATGCTGTCCTTCATGGGTGCGGTAGGGGTAATCGTCAAGGTAAAACGCCAGTAACCATCCTCAACAACCTTGCCTGCTTGCTCATCAGCTGGCGAAGGATCCTTATCAGCAAAATCAGCAGCTAAACTTGAAACCCACCCGCTGCGAGAACCCGTCATATGGTCAGCCCGCCACTCCTCATGCAAGCCCGACAGAAAAGAGTTTAATCCATCAGTACCCGTATCATTTATAAAGCTCTCTAACTCTGCAGGATCTTCTAAATCACTAACTTCAACGCTTAGAAAACACAAGTTCGCCCGCAATCTTTCTTGCATATCCTGTGAGTACAAGCCGGCCAGACTGCGCTGGTGGGCTGCCAAAGCTTGGTTTTGCCCTCTAACCTGTAGTGTCACCATTGCCATTAGCCCAACGGTGATGACCAACCCTGCAACCAGCACTTCGATCAGGCTGAATCCTTGTTGTTTTTTTGGCTTGCCAAGGTTTTTCATTATTGGCACTCACTGGAATCATTGGTTTCACGGATGACAATGCGCCCATTAAAACAAACTTCTACCTGCTTGTTTCGGCTGCCAGCAGTGGTTTGTAAGTAGACAGTGGCATTATCAGCAGCAACCTGACGATTACCCAGCCCATGAAAATTCAATTGCCTATCTGTAACACCGAAAAATTCCAGTTCTGTGCTGGGCGTCAGGTCAAATACTCGGCTCAGGGTTAAGGTGCTGCCTGTAACTGCAAACACTCCTAACCGGCTGGTTGCTGTGGTACTACAAGCAGTGGCTGTAGAGCTGCTAACAAAACACAGGCGATAGTTACGTCTAAGCCGGGTAGCTTCATTGCGGGTATAAAGAAGCGCCCCGTAGACTTCGTTAGTGATGGCTGTTAATCGTCCACGCTCAATCATCGCCTGTCCGGCTGGCATGGCAACTCCCACTATGATAGCAATCAAACCCAGCACCATAAGCAATTCCAACAGGGTGAATCCCTGCTGTTGAGTCACTCCTGCAGATGTGGTTTTGCGCGGCATGGTATCCCTTCTTCATAAAAAAATACTTTTGTTTACTATATTCACCTATTGTCACACAAGCAAGGTTTATGGAAGGCGGTATTTCTTCACGGCCGTGACTGCTCCCCGCCCTAAGCGCTAAAGCGCCACGGGCGAGGCTTCCAACTT
>NZ_JACUUA010000135.1 GCF_014859565.1 Marinospirillum sp.
ATTTGTTTGGTGACCAGTGCACGATCTTCTTCCGGCATGCCGGGGTAGTCGCGTTCCATCAGTGCCATACAAATTGCCATGTGACGACCTTCGTCACGACCGATGTTCTTGAAGGCTTCTTTGAACACCAGCTCACGGCTGTTTTCGTGCATTTGTTTAAAGATAGTGGCTGCAGCAATTTCACCCATCAGGAAGGAGCTGAACAGCACTGCCAGAGAGTATTTTGGCACCGCCTTTTTGTAACCACTCCAGTAGCGGCCACCGTTATAATACAGCCACTTGGCGTTTTTCTGCAGACGCTTGCCGAGCTCGGTTTTTGGCTCGTAGGTCAGCGGATCAGGGTGCTGCAGGAATTTGGTAATGGCCAGACCACACATCTGTTCGTGGTTCTGCTCATCGCGAGTAACAGAGAAGAAACAACGGCGAACGGCATCTTCTTCGTGAACTTCATAGGTTTTGATGAAGGCTTCAGCAAACACAGGTGGTGCAGAAGCATCAAAAACCGACAGCAGTGTCCACCAGTAAGCAATGGCTTCACGCTCTTCCCAGCTGTAAGAATCAACATCCAGGGTGTCCCATGGCAGGTGTTTGGGATCCCAGTTTTCGCGCTGGGCAGCATCCCATACTTCTTCCATCTTGTCTGTCTGGGAGCGCCAGGACAGGGGGTAAACGTTCGGCTGTTCAGTGGCCGGTGGGAATTCCATTGTCTTGGCGAGTTGCTCGTTTTTAGCCATCTCTTGTGACCTCGTTGCTTTGTTGTTTTTGTGAGTGGTTATTGCGTGTTAATTATGGCTTCTGAAGCCATGGTGTATTTGTATATGACACGCAAAAAACAAGCAACAGCGAACTTTGCGTATCACTTGATTCTTTGACATGGATCAAGAAAAAAGCCTGATCCAGAGCAAAAAAAGCCCTGCAAAAGCAGGGCAAAAGGGTTGCAAAAAGGATGATTAAGCTAGTTATTTACGCTTGTCGAACACTCGCTTAGCTTTGCCTTCTGAGCGCGCCAGACGTGCAGGATCACAGACCTCTATACGGGTGCTGATACCTATGTAAGACTTGATGTGATGCTGCAGCTCCTTGATGATCTGCTGGCGCGCAGCGGCATCGGATGAACCGGCTTCCGGTTTTAACTCCACCCGTACATCCATGCAGTCAAGATTGCCATCACGATACACTTCTATCTCGTAATGTGGAGAAAGTTGTGCCATTTTAAGGATCTGCTCTTCAATCTGGGTTGGGAACACATTCACACCCCGGATGATCAGCATGTCATCACTGCGACCGGTGATTTTGTCGATACGGCGCATGGGACGGGCAGTACCTGGCAACAGACGGGTCAGGTCACGGGTACGGTAACGCAGAATCGGCAGGGCTTCTTTGGTCAGTGAAGTAAATACCAGCTCACCGTATTCACCATCCGGTAATACCTCACCCGTAACGGGATCAATGATTTCCGGGTAGAAGTGGTCTTCCCAGATGGTCGGGCCATCTTTGGTTTCAGCACATTCCTGACCAACACCTGGCCCCATCACTTCAGACAGGCCATAGATATCCAGTGCCTGAATACCCAAGCGTTCTTCAAGCTCCTTACGCATTGAGTCGGTCCAGGGTTCAGCACCAAAAATACCAATACGCAGTGGCAGTTTGTGGGGGTCGATGCCCTGGCGTTCCATTTCATCAGCAATGTTCAGCATATAAGACGGTGTCACCATAATGATGTCCGGCTCAAAATCCTTGATCAACTGCACCTGTTTTTCGGTCTGGCCGCCGGACATGGGAATCACGGTACAACCCAGACGCTCAGCACCATAATGCGCACCCAGACCACCAGTGAACAGGCCATAACCATAAGCCACATGCACCTTGTCACCGGCATGGCCACCAGCTGCACGGATGGAGCGTGCCACCACATCTGCCCAGGTATTAATGTCATTTTGGGTGTAACCAACCACTGTGGGTTTACCCGTAGTGCCACTGGAGGCATGAATACGCACCACATCCCGCATGGGTGTGGCAAACATGCCGTAGGGGTAATTGTCGCGCAGGTCAGCTTTGGTGGTAAATGGCACCTTGGCGAGGTCACTCAGGCTATTGATGTCCAGAGGGTGAATTCCCTTGTCATCAAACGCCTTGCGATAAAAAGGCACATTGGTATAAGCGTGGCTCAGGCTCCAGCGCAGGCGCTGCAGCTGCACCTGACGCAGTTCATCAAGACTGGCGGTTTCGAGAGGATCGAGCTTGCCGAGTTTTTGCAGGGGCAGGGTCATGTTGGTCTTCCTATTATTTTTATCGGTTTGTTTCTAGTTATACCCGCTCAATAATCAGGGCGATGCCCTGCCCCACACCAATACACATGGTGCAGAGGGCGTAACGGCTGCGCTGGCCTTCGGCGTGGCGTTTTTCCAGCTCATGCAAGGCGGTGGTGATTAAGCGGGCACCACTCATGCCCAGTGGATGACCCAGCGCAATGGCGCCACCGTTGGGGTTTACCTGTGCGGCATCATCCGGTAGTCCCAGATCACGCAGTACCGCCAGTGCCTGAGCAGCAAAGGCTTCGTTGAGTTCGATTACATCCATGTCGTCCAGGGTCAATCCTGCCACTTTGAGCACCTTGCGAGTGGCGGGTGCCGGTCCGATGCCCATAATGCGCGGTTCTACACCAGCGGTTGCCATGGCGACTACACGGGCGCGTGCTTTCAGGCCAAAAGCTTCAATGCCCGCTTGGTTAGCCATCAGCAGGGCGCAGGCACCGTCATTCACACCAGAGGCATTGCCGGGGGTGACACTGCCCCCTTCACGGAAAGGTGTTGGCAATTTGGCCAGGGCTTCCAGACTGGTCATGCGCGGGTGTTCGTCAGTGTCGACCACCAGTGCTTCCTGTTTGCGACGGGGAATCACCACCGGGGTGATTTCCTGTGCCAGTCGACCGCTGGCCTGGGCCGCAGCGGTACGTTGCTGGCTGCGCAGGGCAAAAGCATCCTGATCTTCGCGGGAGATGTTGAAGTCTTCTGCAACGTTTTCGGCAGTTTCCGGCATGGAATCCACGCCGTATTGTTTTTTCATCAGCGGGTTGATAAAACGCCAGCCGATGGTGGTATCAAAAATTTCGGCCTGACGGCTGAATGCGGTGTCGGCCTTGCCCATCACAAAGGGTGCGCGGGACATGGATTCCACGCCACCGGCCAGCAGCAGGCGGGCTTCACCGGTACGCAGTGCACGAGCAGCAGTACCCACGGCATCCATACCGGAACCACACAGGCGGTTGATGGTGCCACCGGGCACATCAATCGGCAGTCCTGCCAGCAGGGCAGACATGCGTGCGACATCGCGGTTGTCTTCACCGGCTTGGTTGGCGCAGCCGTACAGCACATCATCCACTTGGCTCCAGTCCAGATCCCGGTGGCGCGCCATCAGTGCCTTGATCGGAATGGCACCCAGATCATCAGCGCGAACGGCAGACAGGGCACCGCCGTAACGGCCAATCGGTGTGCGGATGGCATCAACAATGTAGGCATCCTGCAGGGTGGTGTTCTGGCTCATGCATTTTCCTCCAGGCGGCGAACACTGCCGCGTACTTGATAAGACTTGCCACGGAACAGGGCGACGGTCTGTCCGTCCTGATTGGTGATGGTGATGTCGTACACACCGGTGCGGCTGCCACGGCTACGTTCTTCGGCGGTAGCGGTGAGCTGATCACCTTCTTTGGCGGGTGCAACGTATTCAATGCTGCAACCGGAGGCCACTGTTGCCAGGTCGTAGGTGTTGCAGGCAAAAGCAAAGGCAGAGTCGGCCAGGGTGAAGAGGTAACCGCCGTGGCAGGCACCGTGTCCTTGGATCATGCGGTTATCCACGGTCATGGTCAGCACGGCTTTGCCGGGGTTGACGGACAGAATTTTCATGCCGAGTTGCTGGCTGGCCTGATCGCGGGAAAACATGGATTCGGCACAGGCTTCGGCCAGTTGTTGCGGGCTGAGTTGGGTCATATTTTATTGTTCTCTTGGTTCGTGTTCTTTTTAATGAGGTTCTTGCCGTGACAAGGAACAGCTCTCACTCATGTCCCCCGCCTGCGGCTCCTCCTTTACTTCGCTCGAATCTGTTCCTGGCTTCTGCGTGTCACGATCAATAGTTGGCACCATCAGCAAACGCCTGTTGGCGCAGTAGCAGGGATGGCCGGTAGCGGTCTTCGCCGTAGCTGGTTTGCAGGTTTTGTAATACGCGCCAGATAACACCGGAGCCGAGGCGCTGGCTCCAGCTTAATGGGCCTTGTGGGTAGTTAACGCCTGCACACATGGCAAGATCCACGTCGGATGCACTGGCAACTCCTTGCAGAACTGCATCGGCAGCTTCATTGGTGAGCATGGCCAGGGTGCGCATGACGGCAAGGCCGGGTGCGTCGCTGAGTTGGCTGACAGCCAATCCGGCTTTTTGCAGCAGGGCAACGGCATCCTGCAGGGCGCTGTCGGTGGTCTGGCTGGCGGCGCTTATGGCAATTCGGGTGGCTTTGCTGTAATCAAAGGCCAGGTCGAACAGCACCAGTTGCTGCAGGCCATCACTGACGGTGCGTTCGGTCGCCATGCGGCCATCGGTGAGTGCCAGGGTGGCATCACCGTAGCGGATGAGTCCGGCACCATCACGCTGGATGACTTCTAATCCGGCAGCAGCAAAACGTGGGATGAGACCGGCAGCAGCGCCGAGTTCACCTTCAATGATGACCTGCTGGTCGCTGGCCTGAGCGGGCGGCAGGGTGGCCGCTTCCGGGCGGGTGGCACCTTCGGCATAGCTGTAAAAACCCTGTCCGGTTTTGCGGCCAAGGCGTCCGGCTTCGACCAGTGCTTTCTGGATCAGCGAGGGCTGGAAACGAAAGTCGCCGTAGTAGGCATCAAATACCGAGTTGGTGACGGCGTAGTTGACGTCATGGCCGATCAGGTCCATCAGTTCAAACGGACCCATGCGGAAGTTGCCTGCTTCACGCAGCAGGGCATCCAGGGTGGCCGGGTCGGCAGCCTGTTCCTGCATCAGGCGCAGGCTTTCGGCATAAAAAGGACGTGCCACGCGGTTGACGATAAAACCGGGGGTGGAGGTGGCAAACACCGGTTTTTTGCCCCAGGCGGCGGCGGTGGCGTGAATCACTTCTGCCAGTTGTTTGTCGGTGGCCAGTCCCAGAATGACTTCCACCAGTGCCATCAGGGGTGCCGGGTTGAAGAAGTGCATGCCCAGCAGCCGCTCGGGGCGTTTCAGTTGTGCGCCCAGTGAAGTGACGGAAATGGAGGAGGTGTTGGTGGCCAGGATGACTTGTTCACCACACAGGTCTTCCAGTCGCGCAAACAGCTGACGCTTGATGTCGAGGTTTTCAACAATGGCTTCAATCACCAGCCCGGCATCGGCCAGCTGTTCGAGTTGATCCACCGGCTGGATGCGTTGCAGCAGGGTATCCAGATCACCTTGTTGCATCTTGCCGTTATCCACCCGCTTTTGCAGGGTTTTTGCCACACCGGCCTTGCCTGCGGCAGCTGCACCTTCACGCTGATCCTGCAGGTACACCACATGCCCGGCCTGAGCTGCCACCTGAGCAATGCCGGAGCCCATGGCACCGGCACCTATCACGGCAACCTTGACGGAAGTATCCAGTGCTTGCATGTTATTGCCCCTTGAAGTTGGGTTGGCGTTTTTCCATAAAGGCAGCAACCCCTTCGCGGTAGTCTTCGGTGCGACCGGCCAGACGCTGCAGGTCACGCTCCAGATCCAGTTGTTCATCAAAGGAGTTGCTGGCGCTGGCATGCAGGGCGCGTTTGATCAGTGCCAGTCCTTTGGTGGGCTGGGTCGCCAGATGGCGTGCCAGTTTCATGGTTTCATCCATCAGCTGTTCGTTGTCGACACAACGCCAGATCATGCCCCAGCTTTCGGCCTGTTCCGCACTGATCTTGTCACCCAGCAGCGCCATGCCTTTGGCACGCGCCATACCGGCCAGACGTGGCAGGGTCCAGGTGCCACCGGAATCCGGAATCAGACCGATTTTACAGAAGGCCTGAATAAAACTGGCGGAACGAGCGGCCAGGGTAATATCACAGGCCAGCGCAATGTTGGCACCGGCACCAGCGGCCACACCATTCACGGCGCAGATCACGGGTAGCGGTAAATCACGCAGGGTACGGATCATCGGGTTGTAGCGTTTTTCAATCGATTCACCCAGATCCGGAACTTCAGCACCGGGTGCCACGTTGCGATCAGAAAGATCCTGACCGGCACAGAAACCACGACCAGAACCAGTGATCACCAGCACACGGACACTGGCATCCTTGCGAACCTGACCTAGTGCAGCACGCATCTGATCGTGCATTTCAGTGTTAAAGCTGTTCAGACTGTCCGGGCGGTTCAGAGTCAGCAGGGCTACACCCTGATCAATTTCAAGCAGAATACTGGGCTGAGACATAAAAAATTGTCCTGTTAAAGTTGATTGTTCGGTTGGAATCAGCAGCCTTTGAACTGCGGTTTGCGTTTTTCCTGAAAGGCTTTTAGCCCTTCGGCGCGATCCGCTGTGCCAGCCAGCAGGGTGAAGGCATGGCGTTCAAAACGCAGGCCGGTCGCCAGATCGGTATCCTCAGCCTTGTGCACGGCTTCTTTGGCAAGGCGCACGGCCAACGGTGCCTTGGTGGCAATGATTTCAGCAATTTTGATGGCACGTTCCACGGTCAGTTCGGTGGGGCAGATTTCGCTGATCAAACCGGCTTGCAGAGCGCGTTCAGCATTGATCTGTTCACCGGTCAGCACCAGTTGCATGGCAAGGGATGAACCCACGGCGCGGCACAAACGCTGAGTGCCACCGGCACCGGGCATAATGCCAAGGTTGATTTCTGGCTGACCAAAGCGGGCGTTTTCACCGGCAATCAGAATGTCAGCATGCATTGCCAATTCACAGCCACCGCCGAGGGCAAAACCATTGATGGCCGCAATAATGGGTTTGGGAAAACGGGTAATGCGTTGCCAGTGCGCCTGACGGGGGTCTTCGAGGATGCCAACCAGATCACGCGCAGCCATCTCGTTGATGTCTGCACCTGCGGCAAAGGCTTTTTCACTGCCAGTAATGACCACAGCACGTGTTGCTGGATCAGCTTCTGCATCATCAAGTGCGGCAGACAGCTCGCCCAGCAGTGCAGTATTCAGGGCATTCAGGGCTTCCGGGCGATTCAGAGTGAACAGACGGACACCCTTCTCCGGCCCTTGGATGAGCAGGTTGTTTGGCATAATTAACCCGTTGTTATGTTTGTTATTTATCTACTGTTTGCGGTTATGCCGGTCGTTTTCACGACCTGTACAGCAGTTGCGCCGTTTTTGTCTTGTCTTAATTGTGAACCATGTTGGCTCGGGCGAATTGCTGCAAATGAGTATATCCAAAATTTGACACTCATCAAGAAAATAATTTCTGATTTGTGTATCGCTTTTGTCGGGTGGTGGCGGGTTGTTGCTGCAAGTGGTTGAAAAAACAATAAAATATAGATTTTTATAAAGAAAGTGCTGACGGATCAGTCACGGAAGCCGGACTTAAAAGCACAGAAAACAGCCTGTTTGCTTTGCTTTGTGCGGTCAATATGATACAAAAAGCCCGTCTTGATCTAAATTGTTGTTGCCATGTTGGCGCGGTAAGCGACTGCCTGTCCTAAAATCTGTCTGTCTTAAAATTTTACAGACACACCTCTCAGGAGTCTTACCATGTCAGCTTTAACACCTGTTGTATTGTTTGAACGTCATCAGGAACTGCTCAACCGTGCGGTTGATGCAATCCACACCCGTGAATACTGGTCTCCCTATTCCGAAAATCTGAAAAAATACAACGAAGAAGCGGTGAAATCCGCTCCAGCAGATTTTAAAGCGCTTTGTGATAGCCACTTTGCCCTTGAAGGCGTCACCGGCGTGAAAAAAATCACCGGTGAACGTTCTCCTTACGGTTTTGATCTGGGCATCAGTTATGACCAGCCCGACATGAACGCGCTGGTGGATGAAATGCATGCCGCGTTACCACAGTGGCGGGATGTAGGTGCCAAAGGCCGTGTAGGTGTGTGTATGGAAATCCTGCATCGCCTGAACGAACTCAGCCCACTGATGGCACATACCGTGATGCACACCAGTGGTCAGGGTTTTATGATGGCTTTCCAGGCCGGTGCACCTCATGCACAGGATCGTGCTTTGGAAGCTGTCGCCTACGGTTGGGATGCCATGAAAGGCATTCCTGAAACGGCTCGCTGGAACAAACCCCAGGGCAAGATGGATCCACTGGTGATGGACAAACAATTCCACATCGTACCGCGTGGTGTGGCACTGGTGGTGGGCTGTTCCACCTTCCCAACCTGGAATACCTACCCCGGTTTGTTTGCCAGTCTTGTTACCGGCAACCCCGTGATAGTTAAACCTCACCCAACCTCCATCCTGCCAGCTGCGCTGACTGTAAAAGTGGCGCGTGAAGTGCTGAAAGAAGCGGGTTTAAATCCTGCGTTGGTCAGTCTGGTGCCGGATACCGTGGCAGAACCGGTTACCAAAGAGCTGGCGCTGAACCCAAAAGTAAAAGTCATCGACTTCACTGGCTCCAGTGCCTTTGGCAACTGGCTGGAAGACAATGCTCGTCAGGCGCGGGTGTTTACCGAAAAAGCCGGGGTTAACTCGATTATTGTGGACAGTGTGTCTGACCTGAAAGCCGTGACTCGCAACCTGGCCTTCACCCTGAGCCTCTATTCCGGCCAGATGTGCACCACTACCCAGGCTATTTATGTGCCTAAAGACGGCATCAACACCCCCGAAGGCAAGGTCAGCTTTGATGACTTCGCTCAGGCGCTGGCCACTGCCACCAGCAAATTCCTGTCCGACAACGACCGTGCTTGTATGGTACTGGGTGCCATCCAGTCGGATGC
>NZ_JACUUA010000136.1 GCF_014859565.1 Marinospirillum sp.
TTTAACCAATTGGTCGAAGGTTCGAATCCCTCACGACCCACCAGTTTCAAAAAAAGGCTGCCTGAAAAGGTGGCCTTTTTTTTCGTATCTGCCAAGCTCCAGTAAAAAAAACAGGAGCACCTCCCCGTGTTGCAAGTGATCAAATCCGTGTTGGCTGCCTTTTTTGGTGTGCAGTCAGAAAAAAACCGCCAGCGTGATTTCCAGCAATCTTCTCCCCTGCCTTATATTCTGGTCGGCCTCGTGCTGGCTGGTGTGTTTGTGGTGCTGGTCTGGCTGGCCGCACGCTGGGCGGCACAATAAAGTGACTATAACCTGATGCAGGTCATTGACAGTTACAAAAATTAACAAGTAATTTCGGTGTTTGTGGCGCCTCCTCCTATACTTCGAAGTGATAACAATAACAACGAAGGTTAAAGAGAGGACGCTATGCACCAACTCCTGTCCAAGGGGAGGTGGCTGACGCTGTTGTTTTTCAGCCTGCTGATCCCGGTACAAGCCTTGGCAATTAATACTTCTTCTGGCTGGAACATGCCTCCTGGTGTGACCGATGTCAGCCGGGAAATTTACAGCCTTCACATGATCATTTTCTGGATTTGTGTAGTCATTGCGGTGGTGGTGTTCGGAGTGATGTTCTGGTCACTCTTTGCCTACCGCAAATCCAGAGGTGCAAAATCAGCCCACTTTCATGAAAACACCACAGTTGAGGTGATCTGGACGGCAATCCCCTTGCTGATTCTGGTCGCCATGGCTATTCCTGCTACAGCAACCCTGAAAAAAATCTATGACACCAGTGATTCGGATATCGACATCCTGGTGACGGGTTATCAGTGGCGCTGGCATTACCGCTACCTTGAAGAAGACATCAGCTTTTTCAGTAACCTGGGTACACCTAGAAGCCAGATTCTGGGTGAAGAAGCCAAGGGTGATTTTTACCTGCTGGAAGTGGATCAGCCGCTGGTGGTTCCGGTGGGTAAAAAAATCCGTTTTCTGTTCACCTCCAATGATGTGATCCATGCCTGGTGGGTGCCGGATCTAGCCATCAAAAAAGACACCATTCCCGGTTTTATCAATGAATCCTGGACCATTATCAATGAGCCGGGCACTTATCGTGGCCAGTGTGCAGAGTTGTGTGGTCAGGATCACGCCTATATGCCCATTGAGGTGCGAGCGGTGAGTGAGGAGGTCTGGCAGGCCTGGCTGATTGAGCAGCGCGAAATGTTAGCAGCTGAAGCCACCAGCGGTGAGCGTGAGTGGTCGCTGACCGAGCTGAATGACCGGGGAGCCGGTGTTTACACCACTTACTGCGCGGCTTGTCATCAGGCCGATGGTTCGGGTATGCCACCGGCTTTCCCGGCGCTGCGGGGTAATCCTGTGGCTAACACGGCAGAGGGTCGGGACAAGCATATCAAGGCAGTGTTGTTTGGTCGTCCTGGTACATCCATGCCGGGTTATGGCGGCACCCTTTCAGTTGCCGATCTGGCTGCAGTCATCACTTATGAGCGTAATGCCTGGGGCAATGATACCGGTGATGCGGTGCAACCGTCCGAGATTCGCGCGCTGCTCGATCAATAACAGGAGTTGAATCATGTCCCCCAAATTACCTCCTCGTCCGGTTGTGCAGCAGTCGTTATCCGAGACTGCTGCCGGTGGTTCCGCGACGCACCCTGCACATCCAACTGGTTTGATGCGCTGGGTACTGACCACCAATCATAAAGAAATCGGCACCCTGTATATGTTGTTTGCACTGCTGATGTTTTTTGTTGGTGGCACCATGGCTTTGATTGTGCGAGCAGAGCTGTTCCAACCCGGTATGACTTTTGTTGTGCCGGAGTTTTTTAACCAGATGACCACCATGCACGGTTTGATCATGGTGTTTGGTGCCATCATGCCGGCTTTTGTGGGACTGGCGAACTGGATGATTCCGGTACAGATTGGCGCGCCGGACATGGCACTACCCCGCCTGAACAACTTCAGCTTCTGGTTGTTGCCGGTATCTTTCACCATCCTGCTGTCGACGCTGTTTATGGAGGGTGGTGGTCCCAACTTCGGCTGGACTTTCTACGCTCCGCTCTCCACCACCTATGCACCACCTTCCACCAGCTTTTTTATTCTGGCGATGCATCTGGCGGGTATCAGTTCGATTCTGGGAGCCATCAACATTATTGCCACCATCCTGAACCTGCGTACCCCCAATATGCGTCTGATGGATATGCCGCTGTTTGTCTGGACCTGGCTGATCACGGCTTTCCTGCTGATTGCGGTAATGCCGGTGCTGGCGGGGGTGATTACCATGATGTTGCTGGACATCAACTTTGGCACCAGCTTTTTTGATGCCGCCGGGGGTGGTGATCCGGTGCTGTTCCAGCATCTGTTCTGGTTCTTCGGGCATCCCGAGGTGTACATCATGATTCTGCCTGCGTTTGGTATTGTTTCGGCCATAGTGCCGACCTTTGCCCGCAAGCGATTATTCGGTTATGCCTCAATGGTGTATGCCACGGCGTCCATTGCGATTCTGTCTTTTGTGGTCTGGGCGCATCACATGTTCACTGTGGGGCTGCCGCTGGTGGCGCAGCTGTTTTTTATGTATTCCACCATGCTGATTGCTGTACCCACCGGGGTGAAGGTCTTTAACTGGATAGCCACTCTGTTCCGGGGTTCAATCAGCTTTGAGTTGCCGATGCTGTTTTCTCTGGCCTTTATTGTGCAGTTCACCATTGGTGGTCTGTCCGGGGTGATGCTGGCAATAGCTCCGGCAGATTTCCAGTACCACGACACCTACTTTGTGGTGGCGCACTTCCACTATGTGCTGGTGCCCGGTGCAGTGTTTGCCATTCTGGCTGCTGCTTATTACTGGTTACCCAAGTGGTCGGGGGTTTATCCCAACGTCAAGCTGGGGCTGGCGCACTTCTGGCTGTCGGTGATCGGGGTCAATCTAACCTTTTTCCCGATGCACTTTTCCGGGCTGGCCGGTATGCCACGACGGATACCGGATTATGCGTTGCAGTTTGCCGACTTCAACATGTTGTCCTCGATCGGTGGTTTCCTGTTTGGTATCTCGCAGCTGCTGTTTGTGGCGGTGGTGATCCTGTGTATCCGTGGCAAGGGCAAAAAAGCTCCGGCTCAGGCCTGGGAAGGTGCTGAAGGACTGGAGTGGACACTGCCCAGCCCGGCACCGCTGCATACCTTTGATCATCCGCCGGAATTTATTCCTGAGCGGGACTCACCTTCGCGTCATTAAGGCTGGAGTAAACCATGAGCCGTCCGTCACTAAAACAGCGTCAGGACATTGCCCGCACCGTCAGGCGCAGCCTGCTGGGGCTGGCGTTGATGGTGGGTTTTACCATCGCCCTGGTGCCCCTGTATGACGTGTTCTGTGAAATCACTGGCCTGAATGGCAAAACCACCAGCACTGCACAGGTGGTTGGTGGTGCTCCGGTGGATGTCTCTCGGCGTATTGAGGTGCAGTTTGTCACCCAGACCGCTACAGGGCTGGCGTGGCAACTGGATGCAAAACAGGCCTCGGTCTGGGTGCATCCCGGTGAGGTGGCACTGGCAACCTTCAGTTTTGTTAATCAGGGCAGCAGTCGTACATCCGGTCGGGCGGTGCCCAGTGTCAGTCCTTCTGCTGGTGCTCGTTATTTCCGCAAGATGGAGTGTTTCTGCTTTCAGGAGCAGTGGCTGGAAGCCGGTGAGCGTTCCGAAATGCCGCTGGTGTTCCAGATTGATCCGGATCTGCCACAAGGCGTCAACAAATTGACCCTGGCCTATACCCTTTATCCTCAGGGGTTGGTCATAGGAGGTATTCATGAGCAGTAGCAGCTATTACGTACCGGCCACCAGTAAGTGGCCAATCATTGCAGTGGTAGTGATGGGGTTCCTGATGGTGGGAGCCGGAATGCTGATGACCCGCGGCGAAGGCCTGTTGTTGTTGCTGATCGGTCTTGTGGGTGTGGTCTGGGTGTTTGTCGGCTGGTTTGGTGATGTGATGAAAGAGGCCAATGCCGGGCTTTATGATGCCCAGATGGATCGATCTTTCCGTCAGGGTATGGCCTGGTTCATCTTCTCGGAAGTGATGTTTTTTGCCGCCTTTTTTGGTGCGCTGTTTTATATCCGTACCTTTGCACTGCCCTGGCTGGACGGGGAGGGTGCCAAGGGTGTCACGGCACTGCTGTGGCCGGATTTTGTTGCCAGCTGGCCTTTGATGAACACTCCTGACCCCAGTATTGGTGGGCCACGTGAGGTGGTGAATCCCTGGACTTTGCCGTTGATCAACACCCTGTTGCTGGTGACCTCCAGCGTTACCCTGACTTTTGCCCATCATGCTCTGAAAGCACAAAAGCGTATTCAGTTAAGAAACTGGCTGATTGTGACTCTGGTGCTGGGTGGGGTTTTTCTGGTGGTGCAGGGGGTGGAGTATGTCCATGCCTGGACTGAGCTGGGATTAACCCTGCAGGCCGGGATTTATGGTGCCACGTTTTTTCTGTTAACGGGTTTTCACGGTGTGCACGTCACCATTGGTGCCATCATTTTGCTGGTGATGTTGGTGCGGGTGTTGCGTGGTCACTTCACACCGGAAAAACACTTCGCTTTTGAGGCTGCGGCCTGGTACTGGCACTTTGTGGATGTGGTATGGATTGGGTTGTTTCTGTTTGTGTATGTGTTTTAACCACCCAGCCAGTCGAATGAGAAACCGACTAGCAGCAGTAACATCAGTAGCACTGTGAGCAGGATACGGGTTTTCAGGGAGGTCAGCAGGCGGGTGGATGAGCTCTGATCACGGATCAGAAAACCGGCACCAGCCACAAGGCTGGCAAGAATGGCAAGAAAAACAACAGCAATCAGGAGTTTGAACATGACCGGCTCCAGCAGGGATACAGCAACAGGAATGCCTGTCAGTTCAGGGCAAAGCGGCGTGCCTGTCAAGCATAAAACATCGTTGTTGCTTTGGTGGAGCTTCTGGCTGGGATTGGTAGTGCTGGGATTGTTGTTGGCGAACTGGCAGTTGCAGAGGGGTATGGAAAAACAACGGATTGATGCAGCAATGCAGGAAGCCCCCTTGCGGATTTATCCCGCTGAGTCGGAAGTGGATGTGTTACCACCCGCACCACTAACCCGGCTGCAGCTTCGTGGAGAGTTTATGCCGGAGCGCACCCTGTGGCTGGATAACCGGATATTAAACGGCAAGGTGGGTGTGGCAGCTCTGACACCCCTGCAAACCCGTGATGGACGCTGGTGGTTGATTCAGCGAGGTTTTGTGGCAACCAGTGTGGATCGCAGTCAGTTGCCACAAATCAGCACACCCACAGGTGAAGTGACTCTGACCGGGCGCTGGCAACCACTGCAGAAGAGTCAGGCGCTGGTGTTTGGTGATAATCGTGAAGGTGATCGTTTGCAGTCCATCAGTCTGCAGCCCTGGCAGGATCTGGGTGAGTTGGTGTTTGCCGGGGTGGTGCATCAGGAGAGTGGCGCTGGTGGACTGGATCGTTGGTGGTCACCCAGTCAAATGACTGCGGAGCGTCACTGGGGTTATGCAGTGCAGTGGTTGTTGCTGGCCGGATTGGCATTGTTGATGGCTTTTATCGGGAGAAGAAAAAATGCTTAACCGGGTCAAGTTGTTGTTACTGATGTTACTGCTGGCAGCACCTCTGCTGATTTCCACCGGCATGTACACACTACAGGCCGGTATTCCTGAAGCGCGGGTGGCAAAGGGTGAACTGTTACCGGAACTGGAACCCTTGCAGGAGTGGCCCTTGGCCTGGCAGGCGACTGGAGAGTGGTGGCTGGTGTGGGTGGCTGAAGCAGATTGCAATCAGCGTTGTGAGGCGCAGGCTGACGAACTCTGGCGAATGCATCGAGCGCTGGGTCGGGAGGCCGACCGGGTGTATCGCCTGAGAGCCGGTGGCAGCAGTGAATTGCCCGGTGAAAAAGCCCTGCCCTGGCTGGATGTTGCTCCCCCCTGGGCGGTGGCAGGTAATACCTGGCTGGTTGATCCCGAGGGACGTGTGGTGCTGGCTTATGACCTGAATACACCAGCTGCAGAAATTCACCGGGACTTGACGCGGTTATTGCGGATCAATCGCTGAAGTCGGGGTTAGATCAATAACGGACAGTGAAACATGGATACAGCACTAGGCATAAAAAGCAGTAGTTCAAAACTCTTGCGGCGGGCAACCACCCTGGCTGGTTTTGGGGTGGTGTTCACCCTGACGGTGGTGTTGGCCGGTGCCTGGACACGTCTGGTGGATGCCGGGTTGGGTTGTCCGGACTGGCCGGGTTGTTACGGTGCTTTGGTGGTGCCGGATGCAGAACGAGCAGCGGCTTTTGCACCGGATGATCCACTGGATCATTACAAGGCCTGGATGGAGATGCTGCATCGTTATCTGGCATCCAGTCTGGGTTTGCTGGCAATAGCACTAGTCTGGATTGGCTGGAAACTGCGTCGGGTGCCGGGTTATCCACTGGCTTTGTCCTTGTTGTTGCTGGTAGTGATAGGCCTGCAAGGTGCCTTTGGTGCCTGGACCGTGACTTTAAAACTGTGGCCACAGGTGGTGACCCTGCATCTGTTGGGTGGCATGAGTGTGCTAGCCTTGTTTTTCTGGTTGTACCGGCGTTTGCGCTCCTGTCAGTCGGGTGCTCCCGGCAGCAGAAAACCTCCGGCCAGTTGGTGGCTGGTACTGCTGTTGTTGACTGGACAAATGGCGCTGGGTGGCTGGACATCCAGCAACTATGCCGGGTTGTCCTGTACCGGGTTTCCGACCTGCAACCAGCAGTGGTGGCCACAACAAACCGATTTCAGTGAAGGTTTTCATCTGACACAGGAGGTAGGTCCTAATTACCTGCATGGTCAGTTACATGCCCCGGCACGCACCGCCATACATTTTACTCATCGTTTGGGAGCGTTGGTGCTGGGCTTGGGTTTACTGCTGCTGGTGGTACGTCAATACCGGCAACGAACTGCACGTCCCTGGTTGGCATTGGCTTTGTTGATGTACAGCGTACAAGCCGGACTTGGTATTGCTGCGGTGTTGTTGTTATTGCCCTTGTGGTTGGCACTGCTGCATACCGCCGGGGCTGCATTATTGCTGCTGAGCCTGCTGATGGCTGGCTGGCAACTGGGATATACCGGGACAAAAGTACCAAGAGTGACTTTAACGGAGGTGGGCCATGCGCAATTCCAATGAGATACATGCGGGAACTTTTTCCCTGCCGGTGTGGCGGGATTACTGGGAACTGGGCAAACCTCGTGTAGTGCTGGTCATGCTGGTCTGTGCTCTGGTCGGAATGGCCTTGGCTGTTCCGGGGTTACCACCTGTCGACAAGGTGCTGTTCGGATTATTAGGTATTGGTCTGGCTTCGATGGGAGCCGCTGCTTTTAATCACCTGCTGGATCGGCGGCTGGATCGTTTGATGATTCGTACCGCCAGTCGTCCGGTGGCAGAAGGTCGGCTTGGCAGTTTGCAGGCTGCCACTTATGCCAGTCTGTTGTCAGTGGCGGGTATCACCCTCTTGTGGATTGAGGTGAATCCACTGACTGCCTGGTTAACACTGGCTTCACTGCTGGGTTATGCCCTGGTGTACACGGGTTTTCTGAAACGGGTGACACCCCAGAATATCACTATTGGCGGGTTGGCCGGGGCGGCACCACCACTGCTGGGCTGGACAGCCATTACAGGACAGATTCACCCGGATGCACTGTTGCTGGTGTTGATCATTTTTGCCTGGACACCACCCCACTTCTGGGCGCTGGCAATTTATAAACGTGAAGAATATGCCAAGGCCGGAGTGCCGATGCTGCCGGTGACTCATGGTGAAGCCTTTGCCCGTTTGCAGGTGTGGCTTTACACCTGGTTGACGGTAGCGGTAACCCTGCTGCCTTTTGTCACCGGAATGAGTGGCTGGATTTATCTGGTGGGTGTGCTGGCGCTTAATCTGCGCTTTCTGCACTGGAACTGGCGGGTTTGGCGAGGTAAGGATCTGGCGGTGCCACTGGCATCTTTCTGGTTCTCGATTCGTTACATCCTGCTGCTGTTTTTGCTGCTGCTGGTGGATCATTACACCAGCCTGATGACCTGAGGAGGTGTGTTATGTTTATTCAACACATGTGGGGTGTTTTATATAACCCCGATAAAGAATGGCAAAAGGTCAGGGAAGAAAAATATTCAGTGCTGGAGTATTACACTCGTGATCTGATCTGGATGAGTGCAATACCACCTTTTGCCCTGTTTGTGGGTACAACCCAAGTGGGGTGGACGATTGGTATGGGTGAGTACATCAAACTCACCCCGTCCAGTGCTCTACCCATTGCTTTGGCCTTTTATCTGGCCTTGCTGGTGGGTGCCGGTCTTATGGCAAGCATCATCCACTGGATGGAAAAAACCTACAGTTCCAATGCCAGTATGGAACGCTGTATGGCACTGACCACCTACACTGCATCACCGCTGCTGCTGGCGGGACTGGCAGGCTTCTGGCCTAACCTCTGGTTTGTGGTTGCTGTCGGGTTGATTGCGCTGGCTTATACCCTTTATCTGCTGTACACCGGGGTGCCCCACATCATGGAAATACCGGAGGAGCAGGGTTTTATGTTCTCCACTTCAATTGCCACGGTGGGTCTGGTGATGCTGGTGGGGCTGCTTACTACAACTGTGCTGCTTTGGGGGTTGGGTATGGGACCCGCTTACATGCGTTAGCCGGGAAAGTCTGCAAGATTTTGACCTTTTTCAAGGCGGAAGGCAGGGGATGCTTTCTGCCTTTATTACTTGCCATTTTCTCCCGTTTTTGTGCTTTAGTGTTGGGTTGCGACTTTGGCATTATGCTATGATTCCCTTCCACTCAACTCCTCTGAATAATGATTCCGCCTACGATGAACAGTGTTTATGACCAGCTTCTGGTGCGAGAGCAC
>NZ_JACUUA010000433.1 GCF_014859565.1 Marinospirillum sp.
AAAGGCACGGGATTCATACACGCTGGCCGTTTCCTGCACCTGCTCGGCATGTACCCCACCCCGGTCTATCGTGGCTTTGGCTTTGCGGTAGATAAACCGGGCTTTACCGACTTGCAGGTTGTTTTGGATTTCTGCGGCACACGTTTCTATCAGCTGCGCCACATCAAAATCCACCCGGAAGCTGGTTTTGTATTTGATGCGGCTCCACAAGGCTTCAAACTCAGGGCTTAAAAACACCGCCTTATTCAGTGCCACTGGTTTTTTATCGTCACGGTTTTTCAGATTCAGGTTGCCAGAAACCTTCTTCAGTACAGCGGTCACCTGCGCTGCATGGGGCTGAAACGCCTCGGGTAAATCCAGCTTGCCGCTTTTTAATGCGGTCTTCAGGCTGTCTTGCACCTTGCCTTTGGCATCAATATGGCCTGCCGCTTCCAGGTGTTTCCATAGGGTTTTGGAAGCCTCCACACCCAGGTACTCATGGTGATGCTCATCCACCGGCACCACTATATTGGCAAACAGGTGCTGTTCAACCACACCGAACTTAATGCCTTCCTCCTGCTCAATTTCTTTTTGCAACTGCTCGGCAAATTGCTCGTAAGACTCGTTCGCCATCACCGTCAGGGTGTTGACTGCAAAGCCATGCACCCGCTCGCCCTTCTGATTGACACAAATACGCAAGCCACGGCCAATTTCCTGGCGCTTTTTAATCACCGAGCTGGTTTCGTTCAAGGTGCAGATCTGAAAGACATTGGGGTTATCCCAGCCTTCCTTTAACGCCGAGTGGGAAAAGATAAACTTCAACGGGCAGGCAAAACTCAGCAGCCACTCCTTGTCTTTCATGATGGTGTTGTAGGCACTGCCATCGGATTCACTGCTGGCGGCTTTGCCATCCTTGCCTAGTTTTGATTCCTTCAACATTTCTCTGCCGGAAGAATCCTTTTTCTTATCAATGGCAAAGTAGCCGTTATGCACGCCCTCAGCGGCGGTTTCCAGGTCTACCCCTGCAAACAGATCAGTGTACTTGGGCTTACGAATGGCGCGGTCGTATTCTTCCTCAAACATCAGGGCAAACTTGCCCTTTTGCGGATGACCGGCTTCATCATACCAGCGGTAATTCGCCACCTTATCAATGAAAAACAGGCTGAGGACTTTAATGCCTTCAGGGCGCAGGCGCAGCTCTTTATCCAGGTGCTCTTCAATGGTCTTGCGGATCTGCAAGCGCTTGTATTCATCAGGGTCAACCTCGCCCAAAGCCTGGCCGAGCTTCAGAACATCGGGCTTGCTGGTAAAGCTGATGTATTCATTGCCCTGTTCGCAGTAGATGTCTTCGATAATGTAGCCATCGTAGACTTCGCGGCCACCGCTGTACTTGGCATCCAGCAGGTCGGCACCGCTGGTTACGGTCACTTCTTTACGCTGGATACTGCCGCTCTTCAGGCGGGCATCAATTTCGATTTTGGCAGTGATTGGGCTTTTTTTATTGTTCACACTGATCAGCTTGATATACGCCTTGTTGTGCCCATCC
>NZ_JACUUA010000137.1 GCF_014859565.1 Marinospirillum sp.
TGATGGTGGTCGCCGTCCAGTACGTCGCCGCGCTCCTGCCAGCGCCTGATTCGTCGCTGTAATTTAAAAAACCGCCCTGCGTTCGCGCAGCGGCGGTTTTTTTTTGCGGATGTGAATCTTTATCACTTGCTTTGCTGATGTTTTGTCGATAATCTTGTCGAGAACAATTAGCATTCAGTGGAGGTCAAGCATGTACGTCTGCATCTGCAAGGGTATCACCGAGCAACAAATCAAAACCTGCGCTGACCAGGGTGCAGCCAGTCTGCGTGACCTTTACCGTGAATTGGCTGTTGGCAGCCAGTGCGGTAAATGTGTGAGTGTTGCAAAGCAAGTGTTGAACAGTGCTCAGTGCAATCAATCGCTTTGTTATGATGCCGCCTCTGTAGCCTGATTTTTACCTTTCAGCCACTATTCTTTTGCCTGCGTTGCTTCAGCAGGCTATTCTTATACCCTGAATTTGCCAGCCAGTCGGTTTTCCGGCAAGCCAGCTCCCTCTTCAACGTACCAACCCAGGGTGGCTATTTATGCAAGGAAACACCAAGGTTCTGGAACAGCTCAATAAAGTGCTGACGCTGGAACTCACTTCTATCAATCAGTACTTCCTCCATGCACGCATGTTCCGTAACTGGGGCTTTGAAAGCCTGAACCACGCAGCGTATAAAAAATCCATCAAAGATATGAAACAAGCTGATGAGCTGATCGAGCGCATTCTGTTTCTGACAGGTTTGCCCAATCTGCAGCACCTTGAGCGCCTGCGCATTGGTGAACATACTGCCGAAATGCTGAAGTGTGACCAAGATCTGCAGCTAGACCAACTCAAGCAGCTGCGTGAAGCCATTGCCCTGTGTGAAGCAGAGCAAGACTATATCAGCCGCCATCTGCTGGAAGAGATTCTCGAAGATGAAGAAGAGTATCTGGACTGGCTGGAAACCCAGCAGCATCAGATCACTGAAATGGGCATTGAAAACTATCTGCAGACCACTGTCAGCACAGGAGAATAAATCATGAAAGGCAGCAAAAAAGTCATTGCAGCACTCAACAAACTCCTGGCTGGTGAACTGACTGCAATGGATCAGTATTTTATCCACTCATCCATGTATGAGGACTGGGGTTTAAACAAGCTGCACGAACGCATTGCTCATGAGTTTGATGATGAAAAAGCCCATGCAACTCAACTGATTCAACGCATACTGTTTCTGGAAGGGACACCGGATATGGTCACGCGTGAACCGATCAAGATCGGTAAAGACGTCAAAGAAATGCTCAGTAATGACCTGCAGCTGGAATATGACGTGACCGAAGCCCTGAAAGAAGTGATTGCCCTGTGTGAAAAAGAACAGGATTACCAGACCCGTGAAATTCTGCGTCAGATGCTGGATGATACCGAAATGGATCATGCTTACTGGTTGGAAAAACAACTGGGTCTGATTGAGCGCATTGGTATCAAGAACTATCTGCAGTCTCAGATCTGAGTCTATTGATCAATCAACCCCACCGGATAACTCCGGATGGGGTTTTTTAATGGAGTTGGCATGTCGGTTTTACTCTTCCGTATTGGTCACCATGTACCGGATGATGAGTTACATGAGATACGTCTGCTGTTGAATGAGCAGGGTATCCACTGGTATGAAACCACCTCGGGTTACTGGCGTGTGGGTCTGGCAGGCATCTGGCTGCATGACCCAGAGCAGGAGGCCGAAGCGCGGGCATTGCTGGATGCTTATCAGCAGCAGCGTCTGGAGCGGGCACAGCAGGAACAGGCGGAACTGCAAGCCGAGGGAACAACACCCCGTTTTATTGATCGCCTGATCCGCCAGCCATTCAGAATGTTAGGTGTGTTGCTGGCGCTGCTACTGATTGTGCTGGTCAGCCTGATACCCGTCTGGTGGTTGGTCTTTTAAGGGGTTAATCCAGCACCACCAGCAAGGGTGCCATAACAGTCAGTAGCAGGGCAAAGGCCACCAGTTGAACCCAGAGTTTTTTGTGCATGGATTGCTCCTTTTATAACAGGCTGCTGAATACTTCACGCAGCGCCAGATTTTCCACCCGCCCTTCAGCGTTGTAACCCTGCACCTGCAGCAGCATTTCTCCACTGGCACCAAAAATCTCCAGCGAGCTGATCCAGCTGTCGCCTCGCGGTTTGCGGGTGATAAAAGCAAACTCAAACAGGCTGGGATCAAGTCTGGCTTGTCCTTCTTGCCATTCCAGCAACAAGGAACCTTTGCCGATGCAGGGTTTCAGCAGGGCTTTTTTGCAGGTTTGTACACAACCCTCGCTGATCATGGATATACACAAGGGCAGTTGCAGTCGGCAAGCACTGTTCAGCAGATGTTCAAAGCTATCCAGTGAAACTGATCGTGCCAGTTTTGGGCTGATTGAGCAGAGGGTGGCAAAATAGGTGGTTTGATGCCGTTGCAGCAGGGCGCTGATCTGTTGTGGGTCACTCATGTTGCGCCACTCCAGTTCCAGACTGGTCAGATCCTGCGGCATAGGGTGTTCTCTATGACGTGTTGCTGCGGGTTCAAACAAGGGTTGGTGGCTGGCTTGGGTATCCGCATGCTGATGCAGCAGTTCCTGCCAGGCTGTTTTACAGGTGGCTGTGGTGGGGCTGAGTGACATAAAACGACGGCCATTACGGGTGAAAAAGTCCAGCCGTTGTTCCGTGGCACAACCCCAGTACCAGTGCTCCAGCTGTAATTTCAGATGCAGACCGGAGGTCAGGAACTGAATACCCAGCTGTCGCGGATGATCCAGACACAAATCAGGAGTAGAAAAACAGCCGCGATAATGAATGGAACCCAAGTCGTTATAAGCGGTGACTTCAACTTCCTGCAGTGTCGACAGCTGATAAAGCACACTGAAAGCATCACGCAATGGCCATACATTTTCCTGACCGATTCTGGAAGCCTGCAAGTCACCTTCACTGGTATTCAGCAGTGTTGCCCACTCACGCAGACTGGCAGCAGGCTGAGCTTGACGAACACCTTGCAGCGCTTTGTAAAGTAAACCGGATAACCCGGTTGTGAAGACGGGGAAATTCACCAATGCATTCATATCGTACTCTCCTGATGACGGGTCCTGAATGAGTAGTGCACTGGCTGGCTAAAACTGGCTTGCTGGCACCCAACAGATAACAAGAATGATTATCATTAAGTTTGGTTTGGGTGTCAAGCATAAAAAAAGGGGAACCCTGAGGTTCCCCAAAGAAGCTGAAAAACTCCAATTGCTGTGTTGCCTAAGACTTAGAACTGGTAGCGTGCTCCAACTTCAAAGCTGCGCTCAGGCCCGGCGTAGATGCCCTGACGCAGGCTGGCAATATAGCGCTCATCCGTCAGGTTTTTGATGTTGCCAAATACATTAAAGGCAGGAGTTACCTTGTAGTTGGCGGTCAGATCCAGCGTGGTGTAGGAATCAATCTGTCCTGTGAAGAATCCACTGGTATTTTCTGCAAGAGTTTTGGTGTTGTCCGTATCGCTAAACTGCGAGCCAGTGTGGTTGGCACTCAGCAGTGTGGAAAACTGCTCAGTTTCGTAACCCAGGCCAAGATTAAGGATCACTTCTGGTGTATAGGTTACACGCTTGCCATCTTTTATACTGACATCAACACCATTGGTCTCATAACGGGTGCCAACAAACTTGGCATCTGGAATCCAGGTGGCGTTAGCTTGCATGAAAAATCCACCACCCAACCCTAGGGCAACAGCACCTTCAAACCCTTGATGCAGTGTTTTACCACCATTAGTTTGCTGGTAGTCGGTGTTACTGTTGGCAGGGATTATCTGGTTGTCAAAATCCATGCGGAAGTAGGTTGCTTCATAGGTCAGCTGGCTGATCTGACCACGTACACCCAGCTCCAGATTCAGTGAGCGCTCTGCTTCCAGTTGCTGATCCTTCAGACCATCCAGAGCATCACCATTGGATGCCGGTGAAAAGGCTTGATAAACGCCACCAAATACCTGTGCTGCGGAGGAAAGCTGATAGGTTGCACCGATACCGGGCATTACTTCGGTGTTGGAGGTATCCGCACGGTTACCTTACGCTGCTGTTTTTTGAAGATCCTTGCGTTCCTGGGTATAAGACTCAACCCGGATGCCTGGAGTCACTGCCAGCTGATTAGTGACTTCAAAACGGTTCTGACCAAAAACAGCAATGCTGTCGGCTGTGTCAACACGGTCACGGGTGATGTTGCCGCTGCGCGGGGTGGCACGTGTGGCTTGGATCGTTTGATCTTTCATTTCTTCGGTCATGAAACGCACACCAACTTCAGCCTGGTTACGCATGCCAAAGCTGTTGTGAGCAAACTGCAGACGGGATTCAGCACCAAAACGTTCAAAGGCTCGGTTATTGCCGCTCAGACTGTTCGTATAAACCCAGCGTCCTGCTGTACGGGAAGCGTTTGCATTAACACCATAACGCCAGTAGTCACGGTACATCTGGCTCCAGTAAACAAGGGTATTGAGTTTAAAGTTGCCGTCGATGTCCCATTCGTGGTTTACATCAAAGGATTGGCGTTCGGTCAGGAACCAGTCATCAGGAGCTGGGTTATAGGTTTTGCCAGCTTTATAGTCATCCAGAAAAAGTCCCCGATAGGAGATATTGGCATCATTGGCATAGTGGGTGAATTTAACACCTATCCACTGATCATCACCAACGGCCATGCCCGCTTTGATCATGGCATCAGTCATGTCATAACCCTTATCCATAAAACCATCACTTTGTGCGCGGGTGATCACAGCACCAAACACGCCATCCAGTGAGGGAGAGCTGCCGCCGACCTCTAAAGTGCTTTCTTTCATGCCGTGAGAGCCTGCTCGTGCAGTAAGTGCAACTCCGTCATCCGGTTGTTTGGTGCGGTAGTTGATCACCCCGCCAATGGTGCTGGGGCCATAACGCAGTGCAGCAGCACCCTTGAGTACCTCAATATCACCAATGCGCTGAATGCGAGGGTTGTAATAACGACCATTACCAACAAATAAACCTGGAGCGACAGGTACACCATCTTCCAGTATCAGGGTTTTGTAATCGGCAGCACTGAGTCCACGAATACCGATATTGGCAACCACAGCTGTTTCTTCTTCACCCTTGATGTAAACACCTGGCACCTGCCGTAAGGCTTCTTCAGTAGAGCGAGGTTGTTGGCGCTGCAGGTCTTCCTGTGAGACCAGAGTGACAGAACCTGGCTGGCGAGCAATGTCTTCACCAGTTTTACCAACCACATCAATTTGTGGCAGGCGCAGGTTTTGTTGATCAGCCAGCGTGGCTGCTGAAATGCTGGTTCCTGCTACTCCCAGTGCAAGGGTGATGGCGATGGTCAAGCTGGATGGCTTGAAATGTTGCAGATGCAGGGTTTGTGTTGTTTTCACTTTCACTTCTCCATGATGGTTTTTATTCCCTGGCTGGCTGAAGTGAAAATGACTTGCTGGCTGGCTTGGGTTGATTCTGTTTTGAGCTGACTTTATTTGGTCAGGATCAGTTTGCCGCGATGGGTGATGCGCAGGGTGTAGGTTTCACCCTGGTGTAAAATCAGCAGTTGTCGGCTGGTGCCGAAGAGTTGTTGACTGGTGATGCTGGGCTCCTCAGAGTTTTCTGAGGTTTGCCCTGTGTCGGGGTTTAAGGCATGTTCGGGTGTTTTATTCATCGGAGCCATTTATTGTAACTTGGAAGTCGCAGCAATTCTGATGGGTGAATCTTTATGTTAATACAAGTCTAATGGCAAATAAGAAGTATTGTCAATCGCGATTGTAATCAAAGAGTCATTTTTGATGAAGAATGAGAGGGGGCTGCAGGCTTAGCCTGCATGATGATCAACTGGAGGCTGGTTGAAAGGATATTACTCGGTTGCGTCCTGCTGCCTTGGCGGCATAACAGGCTTCGTCGGCTCGTTTGATGAGCTCTTTGGCGGAGGTTTCATTGGGCTGGAAATGGCTTAGGCCGATGCTGGTGGTGACCCGATACTGATCGGAGCCACTGATTTTAAGCTGTTCCACTGCTATTCGGATCTGTTCTGCGACCTGTTTTGCCTGGGGTTCATCCATGCCTTTTAACAGCAGGGCAAATTCATCGCCTCCCTGTCGAGCCGAAATCCCTTGTGTTCCGGCTTCCCGTTGCAGGATAGCTGCTATCCCCTGTAACCAGAGATCACCCACATCGTGCCCAAGGTTGTCGTTGATGGGTTTGAAGTGATCCAGGTCGATCAGTAACAGGGTTGACTGGATCTGTTGCTGTTGCCAATCCTTTGCAGCAGCATCCATGACCTGATCAAAGCCACGGCGGTTAAGCAACTGGGTTAGTCCATCATGCAGGGCTGCCCAGCGGTCTTTTTCTTCCTGCAGTTTACGCTCAGTAATGTCACGAAAAGTGCCGATATACCCCTGATACTGGCCTTCTTCACTTTTGACAGGTGAGGCGTGTACCTCTAGCCAAATTTGTTGTTCATCACTACGAATACAGCGGTACTGGGTTTCAAATGTCCGGTGATGTGCCACAGCTTGCTGCCAGTCATTGAGCAAAATGTGGCGTTCATCAGGGTGGATAGTCTGTTGCCAACCCATACCACGCAGAGTGTCAGCAGGATACCCTGTCATTGTCATAAAAGCCTGGTTGACATAAATCACACCACCCAGCAAATCAGACAGAATAATGCCGGTCGGGGATGAGTCCAGCACAGCATTCAGATAAGCCTGACGGCGAACCAGGTCACCTCGGTTGCGATCCAGATAACGCAGCAGCGTATTAAATCGGGAAGCCACGGAGCGTAGTTCACTTAATGGGGTGTCGGCTTTCAGACGTTCCTGCTCACCACGGGTAATGGCATCAATCTGCTGGGCAAAGCGTTTTACAGGTCGCAGTAATAACAGCAGGATGATCCAGAGAGTTGGCAGGCTGATCACCAATACACCGCCACCAATCAGCCACATGATCCACCAGAGGCGATCAAAAGCGGCATAGGCTTCATGCTCAGGCAGGTAAACCCCTACAATCCAGTCTGCTTGCCACAGCTGGCGATAGGCCTGCAGGGCATTTTGGCCATCCAGTGTTAATCCTTCAGCGGCACCTTCCCAGCCCAGTAAAGCCAAACCAATCCAGGGGTTAAACTCAGCATCGGGCAGTGGTTGCATAATCAGCTCAGGATTTTTATGTACCAGGATCTGGCCGGATGCGGTTCCAAGTCCGGCAAACCCTTCTTTCCCCAGGCGCAGACGTTGCAGACGACCCAGAAAGTTATCACCCGATACCTTGACGATGCCGCCAACCATACCCTGAAAACTCTGTTTTTCATCCAGCAGGGGCACAGCAAACATCACCAGTGGCTCATGGGTGACCAGTCCAGTGAAGGGTTCACTGACATGACTGCGGCGGCTGTGCTGCAGATATTGAAAATAGGCGCGGTGACTGATATTGAGCCCCTGACGGCCAGCACTGGGCCAGTCAACCTGCACCACTCCGTCGCGGTTAACCACAACCAGGGTATCAAAATAGGCCAGCAGTGCGGAGTTTTGCTGCAGCAAAAATTGCAGTTCAGTTTCTGATTCCGGTGGGAAGCTTGTATCTATCTGATTGCTCAGGCCTTGCAGTGCGTGCAGCCTTTTTGCAACATCCTGCTCAATGTTATGGGCAATCAGCTCAGCTTGATACTCCATGTGAGTGAACAGGGTTTCACGGGTGATGTCTCGACCCATATACCAGGAGGAGCCCAGCAGGACAACAACCAGCACCACCCAGCCAGAACCCAGGCTGAGCATCAGGCGGGCATGTAATGAGCCGAACCAGTGCTTCATGGTTTATCCTTTGTTGATCCCCTGATCCTGATAGTGGGTAAAACCAAAATGCTAAGCAGGGTATCCTGTTGTTTTTAGTTGTTTCGCAGGATTAAGTCTAACAGAGCTGAAGGAAATCGGGCATTTGAATACCAGAGAAAGAACATTGAACGACCTGAAGGATTTTGTTTTTGATCACCAGCGATTATTGGTATTAACTGGTGCTGGAGTCAGCACTGACAGTGGTATTCCTGATTATCGGGATCAGCAGGGACAGTGGAAACACAAACCACCGGTACAGCATGGTGACTTCATGTCGCAGCTGTTGGTTCGTCAGCGTTACTGGGCCAGGGCATTGGTCGGTTTTCCGGTAATGCAGCAGGCCAGACCGGGTGAGGCGCATCGAGCACTGGCTGAACTGGAGCAGCGAGGGCGAGTGTTCCACCTGATTACCCAGAATGTGGATCGGTTGCATCAACAGGCGGGTTCAACAAAGGTCACGGATTTACATGGCCGGGCAGATACGGTGAGTTGCCAGAGCTGCGGTTATCGCTTGATGCGTTATGCCTACCACCAGTTTCTGGAACAGTTGAATCCGGGTTTTACCGGTTTACAGGGTGTGACTGCCGCACCGGATGGTGATGCTGATTTGGAGCGTGATGACTTTCATCGCTTTCAGGTGGCAGATTGTCCGCGTTGTGCTGGCATCATCAAGCCGGATGTGGTGTTTTTTGGGGATCTGATCCCTAGTGCTACCCGGCAGATGGCCGATCAGGCACTGGCAGTCGCGGACGCTCTGCTGGTGGTGGGTTCATCATTGATGGTTTATTCTGGTTATCGCTTTTGTCAGCAAGCCAGCCAGATGGGCAAACCCATTGCAGCACTGAACCTTGGCAAAACCCGCGCAGACCCACTGCTGAGTCTGAAGATAGAAGCTGCTATCGGATCAACACTGCAGGCGTTGATTGATCAAAACCCCTGCCCGCAGGCATAACCTGATGCCCAGGCCCACTGGAAGTTGTAACCACCCAGTTGTCCTGTTACATCCAGTACTTCACCAA
>NZ_JACUUA010000138.1 GCF_014859565.1 Marinospirillum sp.
TGGCATCTACGGAGTGGGCCTCAAGGGTAATGTTTCCACCCTGAGTGATAATGCCTCTTCCTATGGAGATGCTATTCCCGGCACGCAAAGTAATGCCATGATTTGATGCAATGTCGATCAGAAAGTTAGCATTTGTTCCTGCTTGGCTGATGTTGTTATTGGCCTCAAGAATAACGTGTGTAGTTAATCCTAAGCTATTAATAGTGCTTGCTCTGATGCTGTAGTCTGCACCTACGCCATCTGCAAAATTGACCGGAAAGGTAATACCGTCTGTATCCGTGTTCTGGGTAATAATAATATTTTCAGGATCAAGCAGCAGCGTTCCAGTTATTCCCGTTGATGATCGAAGATCCGCGCGGCCTTCAAATAGTAAATTTTGTTTACCTGAAACCTCGGCAAAACCACCATTACCGCCGTTATCACCACCCCTAGCACTCAGGCTGCCTGCAAAACGAGTCCAGTTGTCTGCCCAGGTAATAATGCGGCCGCCGTCACCGTTATGGGTTGCATCCGCGTTGAGTGTCACACCGCTGGTGACTACGACCTTGTCAGCATTGGGAATGTCGGTATTCAGTCCCTGGTAATCACCACCAATCAGGATTTCGCCGCCACCAGTGGCACCACTGGCGTCTACCTGAGTGGTGCCGGAAAGACCAATCTGGTTGCCCAGCAGGTGGATCTGTCCGCCCTGCTGATTGCTTGAGGAGGCATCAATCCTGCTTTCACCGCTGACCAGCAGGGTGTCGTCTTCTGCATGCAGGGTGATCTGGCCGCCGCTGCTCTGGTCGTCCAGTGCGGAGGCACTGATCTGGCCGGTGTTGACTACCGAGCTGCCACTGCCGCCACTACCGACCAGGCGTATCTCTCCGCCGGTATTTTCAATGCGTCCAGCCTGGATGATGCCTTCGTTGTTGACTACGCGGGAAAACACATCCTGCGCTACTCGACCATCAATAATGACCGAGCCACCATCTGCCGAGATATTGCCGGTGTTATGAATGGCACTGTCCAGCCCATCAATGTTTTCCAGCAGGGCTTCATCCACCGCAAAACGCATCAGGCCATCACCGTCAAAATCCAGGGTGATGCGCTCACCCACCGCCAGATTCACTCGACCGGCTTTGGCGTAAATATTCCCAGAGTTTTCTACACTGCTGCCCAGCAGGGTGACACTGCCGCCAGTGGCTGCATTGATGGTGCCACGGTTGATAACACGGCCTTCTTTGCCGGCCTCTCGCTGGAAGCGCAGATAACCGGCCATAAAGTCATCCACTGACAGGCTGTGACCAGAGGCAATCAGCGAACCAACGTTCAGCTGTGCGGTTTCGCTGAAATAAATACCGGCAGAGTTGACCAGAACGACATTACCATTGGCATTGATCTGTCCCCGGATCACGCTGGCATTGGCATCCAGTATCTGGTTGAGTACAAAGGCGCTGGAGGAAGGCTGATGAAAGTTGACCGTCTGGCCGGGTGCCAGATTAAAACTATCCCACTGTACAGCCATGCGGTTGGAGTGCTGGTGTACGTTGGTGGTGTTGCTGTCCGGCTGATGAATGTTGCCCGATCCACCAACCACCACCCCTCCCGCCGGGCCTGCATGTGCAGAACCTGCCGCCAGCGCAAAAAGCGCAGCAGCCAGAGCTGTTGGTGCAAGCCTGTGCAGTTCAGAAATGCCAGGCAAAGTCGAACCACACTTGTGGTTGCGCTTTTTCTTCATCGTCATTTCCGCTTTCATCCGTAAGAGGTGTTGCCAGCTGAATCCTTGAGGTCAACTGGTTGGGGATATTAAACCGAATGCCGACACCGGCACCGGACATCTGGTACATACCTTGAGGTTCGTTTGGCATTGGGCTGTTTTTTTCGCCCAGGCTATGATCATAAAAAATAGAAAACTGCAGCATATCCCGCCAGCGCCAGCCACCAAAAGCCTGTCGGTCACCCAGCAGTGGTGCCTGCAGAATGTATTCGAGTGAAACCAGTCCGCCAGTGTCATACATGGTGTAGGAGGAGTTAAAACCACGCACATGGTCAGCACCACCCACGGCGTATTGCTCCATCGGCACCAGAATATCCGCAGAGTATTGAAACTCGCTGCGTAACAGCAGGGATGAACCCTGGGTCAGGTTTTGCAGGCGTGAATAAAAGGCCAGTACCTTGGTGAACTCACCTTCTGCAAAGGGTGATCGACCATCTGCACCTCTTTCTCCACCTTGCCGACTCGGCCTTTTGTCTCGATCCAGTTCATAGGAGCTGGCAGAGTCCCCCATGGCACCCAGTAAATCATTAAATCCCTGACTGATCTCAATACCAGCATAGTTTAAACCACTGAAGCGGGTATCCACGGAATCGTAATTGATACCCAGATTCAGCAGAGTAAGGCGATCCTCATTGATTTGTTCACCCATACGTTCAGTGGTGGCGTACTTAGAAGCCAGTTCAACCTTGCTGGACAGGTTACGTTCGCGGCTGCGAATCCATTGATAATGTCCATATAGGCCATATTGGCTGGATTCACCACTGATCTCCAGCGATTCAAACTCACCACCTACATCAAAGGTGTTTTGACGGGCATAACCACCTGCCTGCCAATAACGATTAAAGAAGATATGATAATCCAGTGCGCCATATTGACTGTTTTGTGGCTGTGCACTTTGCTGAAGGGTGATGGACAGGCGGTCAGCATTACCGGTGATGTTGTTCCAGTGGAGTTGCCCACGACCCCGGTAGATACCGGTAGTCTCCGAACCGTGATTATCTACACGCAGGCTGGCATTAAAACGTTCTTCATTAGGTACGCGAATCAGCAGATCCGCCTCACCCACTTTTTGCCCTGGCTGGAACATGCCAAAAGCGGCCAGGCCGGGGAAGTCGGTCAGAATCAGCAGCGCAGATTCAGCTTCCTGCTGGCTGACAGGGCGCCCTTTCAGGTTGTTGAACGGGCGGGAGAGGGCGCGAGTGGAGTAAACACGGTTGTTTTCTGCCAGCACACGTCCCAGATGTCCTTCAATCACTTGAATGTCGACCACACCATCGGTGACGGTTTGTACCGGCAGCACCGCTTTGGCTAGGATTAACCCCTTGCTGCGGTAATAGTTGGTGATGCGGTTGGTGACAGCTTCCATTTGCCCAATGGTGAAACCTTCCGGTTGCTCGTCACGGGCGGCATCAAGTAATTGCTGAAGGTCAGTCAGCCGGATGCCGTATTCAGGCAAGTTTTTGGCATCAGTCAGGCGAAACTCGGATACCTGAATGCGCTCACCTTCATCAGCCGACAGGGGGCGTTCAACCAGTGGTGGAATCTCCAGAACCCTGCTGGATGGCTGAGGCGGAATACGTGGCTGGACATGGGGCTGGATGGCGCCCGGTTGTGCGGATTCGGGTAGTTGTTGAGCTGTGGCTGGTTGGATAAATCCGAAAACAAGCAGGCCGCCAGATAAAAAACACAAGCAGATGTATAGCCGGTGAGGCCACACACTTAGCAATAGGCAGGTGTTTTTTTCTGCTTTCAGTTCCATGAACAGTCAGCTCGTCTGTTTTTTTCTGTTTTTTCAGGATTTGCACGCCGTGGATTGCTTTGGCAGCGTAAGAATGCTTAAAGTTTTATTAATTACTTGTTATTGATGTTAGCACTGGGCTGACTAGCTGAGCAATAAAAAAGCCGGTGAAAAGATGAGGGGGTTTTTATCAGGTAAAGACTTGCTGAAGAATATGATAATTTTATTGTTTTTCAGCAATGGCAAGGGCTACAACAGCTTTTTGCGGGGTCAGTTACTGACTTTTTTATGTGGATTTAATGAAGGGTTTTTAAACACTTGTTTAGTAGTGGTGATTGACTGGCTGTTTATTCTGTTACAAAGCAACTTTAATATTATGACATAAATATGCAGCGATTTTATGAGGCTGTGAACTGAGTAACATCAGGATTGGCCATCCTTGGCCACTGCACTTAAAACGCTGATCCAAACGGGTCAGAGTTTTTAACTGCGTACTTCCTGTTGTACTTCATCAAATTCCTGTTGGATTTCAGCGCTGGGTTCAGGGCTGATCAGGCTCATCACAATCATGGCAATACCCGCCAGGATGAAGCCAGGCACAATTTCGTACAGATCAAAAATACCGCCACTCAGGTTGGCCCAGACCACCACGGTGACACCACCAACCACAATACCGGCCATGGCGCCCAGTGCAGCAGCGCGTTTCCAGAACAGTGACAACAGCAGTACCGGGCCGAAGGTGGCACCAAAACCAGCCCAGGCATAGGACACCAGATCCAGCACCGTGGAGTTTTCGTTCAGTGCCAGCAGCATGGCCGCCAAGGCAATACCAATAACCGCCAAACGACCCACCCTTACCAGTTCCTTCTGAGTGGCATCCTTGCGGAAGATGGACTTGTAGAAGTCTTCGGTCAGTGCGGAGGAGGACACCAACAGCTGGGAGTCGGCGGTGGACATTACCGCAGCCAGTATGGCAGCCAGCAGGATACCGGCAATCACCGGGTGGAACAGGGCATTCACCATCACCATGAATACTGTTTCACCGTCACCCAGGCCTTCACTGATGAACACTGTGCCAATCAGGCCAATCAACATGGAGCAGAACAGGGTCAACGCACTCCAGCTTACGGCAATACGACGTGCAGTTGGAATTTCCCTGTGGGAGCTGATGGCAGCAAAACGCGCCAGAATGTGAGGCTGGCCAAAATAACCCAGACCCCAGGCCATGGCACTAACAATACCCATGATGCTGAGTGCTTCTCCGGTATTGTCACTGAACCAGGTCAGCAGATTGGGATTCAGTTCACTGATGCTGCTAAAGGTGGCATTCATGCCGCCCAGTTCACCCATCGCCCAGAGTGGCACAATAGCCAGAGCAACCGCCATCATCAGACCTTGTAACAGGTCAGTCCAGGATACCGCAAGGAAACCACCGAACATGGTGTAGGAAACAACTGCCAGGGTGCCAACCAGTACGGCAATCTTGTAGTCCAGGCCGAACACGGTTTCAAACAACTTACCGCCAGCAACTAGACCGGACGAGGTGTAAAAAAGGAAAAACAACAGGATAAACAGTGCTGAAACCACTCGCAGCATGTTGGTTTTATCGCGGAAGCGTTGTTCCAGAAACTCTGGCAGCGTCAGGGCATTGTTGGCTTTAAAGCTATACAGGCGTAAACGAGGTGCCATGAACAACCAGTTCAGCCAAGTACCGATCAACAAGCCAATAGCAATCCAGCCGGCGCTGAGGCCGGAAACATAGGCTGCACCAGGCAGCCCCAGCAGCAGCCAGCCGGACATGTCCGAAGCACTGGCTGAAAGAGCAGAACTCCAGGGGCCAAGACTGCGGCCACCCAGAATATAATCTGAAAGATCTTGTGTACGTTGATAGGCAACCCAGCCAATGGCCAGCATCACCCCGATGTAGGCAATAAACGTCCAGCCTACGGCAGTGTTATTTGCAATCATCTCTTAATACCTTTTTGTGTTGTTATTCAAACTGCATTGTTAATCATCGGATTGAGCCAGCAAGCTGGCATTGCCACCGATTGCAGCGGTATTGATGGTGCGTGTGCGCTCGGTTGAAAAGCGCAACAGGTAATGTGGGCCGCCCGCCTTCGGGCCAGTCCCGGACAGCCCCATACCACCAAAGGGCTGAACTCCTACAACCGCGCCAATCATATTGCGGTTGATGTATACGTTGCCGACTCGCATCTTGCTGTCGATGTAGGCGGCAAACTGTTCATTACGGCTCTGAATGCCGAAGGTCAGGCCAAAGCCAGTGCGATTAATGCTGTTGATCACTGCATCGATCTCGGAAGCCTTGTAGCGCAGGATGTGCAGAATCGGGCCAAACTGCTCTTCTTTCAGTTCACTCAGCTGTTCAATTTTGATGGCGGTGGGGGCTACAAAATAACCCTTGTCTGCCAGCTCAGTTGGAACAGCGGTTTCTGCCAGAATGCGTCCCTGCTGACGATAATGTTCAATATGTGCATTCAGCTTGCTGCGGGCTGGTTCATCAATCACCGGACCAACATCAGTGGCTGGATCACGAGGATCACCCAGTTGTAATTCAGCCATGGCACCCGTCAGCACTTCAATGACTCGATCAGCAATTTCATCTTGCAAGAATAATACCCGCAGAGCAGAACACCTTTGCCCTGCGCTGGTGAAAGAGGATTCCACTATATCGGCGACGACCTGCTCAGGTAGCGCGGTGGAATCCACAAGCATTGCATTCTGGCCGCCGGTCTCAGCGACCAGTGCGGCCAGGGGAGCGTTATCGCGGGCTGCCAGTGCCCGGTTAATTCTCTGTGCCGTTTGAGTGGAACCGGTGAAAGCCACACCGGTCACTCGTGGATCAGCAGTAAGCAGTGGGCCGATTTCTGCACCAATACCGGGCAGTAGCTGGATTACATCACGCGGAATACCCGCCTGATAAATTAGCTCCATACAACGGCAGGCTACCAGAGAGGTTTGTTCAGCAGGTTTGGCCAGTACCGCGTTGCCGGATACTGCCGCGGCCAGTACCTGGCCGAGGAAAATGGCAACTGGAAAGTTCCAGGGGCTGATGGCCACAAAAATACCGCGACCGGTCAGGTAGAGTTCGTTAGACTCACCGGTTGGCCCCGGCAGCAGCGTGGCCTCACCGAAGTGTTTTTCTGCCTGTAGAGCGTAATAACGGCAGAAGTCCACGGCTTCACGGATTTCTGCGACACCATCAACCAGTTGTTTTCCGGCTTCACGGGCACAAAGTGCCATCAGCTCGGGCATATGAGCTTCCAGCAAGTCACCGGCCTTGCGCAGACAGGCGGCACGTTCTTGTACTGGAACGGCATTCCAGCGAGGAAAGGCCAACTCAGCAGCATCCAGTGCCGCCTGAACCTGTGCCGCAGAAGTCCACTGGATTTGACCGACTGACTGGTTGCGATCAAAAGGACTCAACACGGTTTGGGTTGCTCCAGCTGTAGCACTGATGCCTTCAGCCAACATCGGTGCACCCTGCCATTGGGTGGTATCAAAAGTGTGGATTTGTTTAAGCAGGGGGGCAAGCTGGGCATTGATGTTCATGTTAGCACCTCGTGAATTGATACGATCCTTGCCGTAGATGTCCAGTGGCAGCGGGATGTTTGGATTGGCATAGGTTTTTTTGTTTTGCAGTTGTTCCAGCGGATGAGTACACAGGTGCTCTACGGGCACCCGTTCATCCACCAGTTGATGTACAAAAGAAGAGTTGGCACCGTTTTCCAGCAGGCGGCGTACCAAGTAGGGTAGCAAATCTTTGTGAGCGCCCACTGGGGCATAAATACGGCAGTAGGTGCCTTTGGCTGCGCGATTTAATGCTTGGTCATACAAGGCCTCACCCATACCGTGCAGGCGCTGGAACTCCACCGGACGTTCACCGGCCATATCCAGCAGGCAGCTCAGGGTGTGGGCATTGTGGGTAGCAAACTGCGGGAAAATACGACCTTTGGTTGCATCAGAAAGCAGGAAACGTGCACAGGCCAGATAGGCTAAGTCAGTGTTGGCCTTGCGGGTATAAACCGGATAACCATCCAGCCCCAGAATTTGGGCATGTTTGATTTCGGTATCCCAGTAAGCGCCTTTCACCAGTCGTACAGGTATTTCATCCCCCTGCTCACTGGATAAACGGGTCAGCCAGTGCAGCACAGGTAAGGCACGTTTGGTATAAGCCTGCACCACCAGACCCAGTTGTCCCCAGCCTTTGGCTGCATCACTGCGATATACAGCAGCAAAAACCTCCAGTGATAATTCCAGTCGGTCGGCTTCTTCCGCATCCAGAGTCAGGGCTACATCCAGTTCGCGGGCGCGTTGAGTCAACTGGCCCAGGCTGGCGACCAGCTCTTTTAATACTCGATCCCGTTTGCCGCGTTCATAACGAGGGTGCAAAGCAGATAACTTGATGGATACAGAGGGAGCCGGAGCGTCACCGGCCAGCTGTTTACCTTTTTTGCCAACGGTTTCGATGGCCTGCAGGTAATCGTTAAAATAACGCTGTGCATCCTCAGCCGTACGAGCCGCTTCACCCAGCATGTCAAAGGAGTAGGTGTAACCTTTTTTGAACAGAGGCTTGCCGTTTTTTAAGGCTTCATCCAGCGTGCGCCCCAGTACAAACTGGTGCCCCATGATTTTCATGGCCTGTGCCATGGCTTTACGAATCATGGGTTCACCCAGACGATTAACCAGTTTGTTCAGCACCGGTACCGGCTGGCTGTTGCGTGGATCCATGCTGATCACCTTACCGGTCACCAGCAGTCCCAGAGTGGAGGCATTCACCAGCAGTGAATCACTTTGCCCCAGATGGCGCTGCCAGTCAGCAACCGAAAGCTTGTCACGAATCAGCGCGTCTGCCGTGGTGGCATCAGGAATACGCAACAGAGCTTCCGCCAGACACATCAGCAGCACCCCTTCCTGGGTATCCAGGCTGTATTGTTGCAGCAGCTTGTCAATACTGTCGATGGCATCATCCTGACGGCGTACATCCCGCACCAGATCAGCGGTCTGCTTGGCCAGGTGTTCAATATCCCGGGGCTGGTGATTAACAATTTTCACCAGCTCCACCATAAAGCTGTTTTCATCAGCCAGATAGTGCTGACTGATCTGCCGCATCAGTTGGTTTAGATCGGTATCCTGCAAACGAGGGTGCAGTAATTTCTGAGCGTCCAGATGGGTTATTTTTGTGTCCGGGTCAGTCATAGGTGTCTCCAGCGAAGGTTTTTTGACTATCTAAAGAATTCTGGTCTCTGATGGGTCTGTTTTTTTGTTTGAAGCT
>NZ_JACUUA010000139.1 GCF_014859565.1 Marinospirillum sp.
TAACAACAAGGAGGTTCCATGAGAATCCTACTCACTGGCGGCACTGGTTTTATTGGTTCTGCAGTTATCCGGTATTTGATCAGCAACACGCGCCATCATGTCATCAACCTGGACAAACTCACCGCCAGAGCTCACCCCAAATCCCCAGGCAAAGCCGCTCGCAGTGTACGTTACCAGTTTCATCAGGCGGATATTTGCGACCCGGAAGTGTTCAGTGCACTGCTGAACCAGCACCAGCCAGATGTATTGCTGAACCTTGCCACTCTCAGACCCGAAACCAGTTACAACGGAACCCTCTCCATGCTGGAGGTCATTCAGGACTACTGGCAGGATCTACCTGCAGCTAAACAACAGAGCTTTTGTCTGCATCACCTGTCCTGCCACAAAGTCCACGGCGAAGCGGATACCCTCATCGAGCCACTGACCGAAGCATCACCCTGCGCACCCGCCACCCTGGATGCTGCCAGCAAAGCCAGCATCGATCACCTGATGCGAAGCTGGCACCTCACCCATGGATTACCCGTCAGTATCAGCAGCAGCTCAAGCAACTATGGCTGCTATCAGTTTCCAGACCAAACCATCCCGTCATTACTTATCAGGGCACTAAAAGAGCAACCCCTGTATATCCACGGGGATGGGCAGCAGACCTCCGATTGGCTGCATGTGGAAGATCATGCTCGCGCCTTGTACCTACTGCTTTCTGAAGGCAAGGTTAACGAAACCTACATGATCGGCAACAACCAACCCACCACCCAGCTGAACCTCATCTGTACCCTCTGTGATTTATTAGATGAACTCCACCCTGCCAGCACCAGCTACCGCAACCTCATCACTTACGACGAATCACAACCCACCACACCACGTCACCCTGCAGTGGACAGCAGTAAAATCAGGCAACAACTTGGCTGGCTGCCTGAGGAAACCTTCTACAGCGGCCTGCGAAAAACAGTAGAATGGTATCTCAACAATACCGAATGGTGGCAGAGTGTAATCAAGGGTGAATACCGGCAGCGCCGACTCGGAAAAGGCGGAATCATCTGGTAAATCAAACAACTTAACAAAAGGCACCTAGGCAAGGATACCTGCCGCATGATAGGTTAAGCTCAAATCGACAAGTCCTCGGGAAAGCACTTCAAATTCCGGGGCGGTAGCGTGCCAGAAACACCACACTCAAAACCCAAGGATACATTTATGCAGCATGATGCCCTTGCACCCCAATATGTACGTGATTTTCGATGCACAGGTGCCAAGTGCCCAGATAACTGCTGCCACAGCTGGAATGTTGCGGTTGATCCAGCCACCCTACAGGCTTACCGCACTAATCCTGTACTAATCCCAGTGGTACAAGACAAGCTGATTGATAATCGCGACCTATCTACAAAAGACTCGGCACCTGCCTACATCAAGCTGGATCCGGAAAGTGGGCGCTGCACATTGCAAGAGAAAAGCGGATTATGTACCCTGCAAAAACAGTTTGGTGAAGCCGCGCTGTGTCAAACCTGTGCCAGCTACCCAAGAACACCAAAAATGCTGGGTGATGACCTGCTGGTACTGCTTTCAGACTCCTGCCCGGAAGTGGCACGGCAGCTAACCCATGATGCCAATGCTATGGAGCTCAACTTTGGTGCCCTACAGCTGCCGGATCATTTAGCCATCAGCCTTGAATCGACTACTGATACTTACCCGCAGCGCCATCAAATCCTGCAAACACTTCTGACAATCCTACGCCACCGTGCCATACCCTTTGAATTGCGCCTGTTCATCAGTAGCCTGTATATCCAGCGAGCACAAACCCTTTTGTATGATGGTGGCGATATCAGCATCAAGGAGTTATCTGATTTATTTTTCAGCTTGATTGAGCAGGGTTATTTTGAACAACAAGCCCAACAATTGAGCAAAAAATCAGATGGTTCACTTGGATTACTCATCCTGGACATTCTGCGTAAAGAAAGACGCAGCAAAACAGCTTTCACTGAAGAGCTTCAAAGCACCCTTGAAGGACTTGGCATCAAAGACAAACTACCCATCGCGTCCAGTCACATCAAACAACTGGATGCAGCCAGAACCCAGTACCTAGATCGCTTGGAAAAAAAATACTCCCATGCACTGGAAAATCTTGTGGTCAACTGGCTGCTTAGTGGCCTATTCCCCATTTACAAAAAAGATCTGAACGATGGCTGGACCAACATCATGGTTCGTTACCTGCTGCTGCGCACACTGATATGCGGAGTTGCACTGAAACAAAAAAAACTGGATCTGAAAGACCTCACCCGCATCAGTTACCGATTCGGACGAGGCGTCAGCCACTCCGCAATACTCAATAAAATGATACTGGAGCTGGTAGGGCGTAATTTGAACAACACAACGGCTTTTGCCAACAGCCTGAAAGCCTGACTTCAATAAACAACTTGGAAACAGCAACACAAAACAAGGAGGTTCCATGACTTATCCGGATTTTATTCATCACGGTGGTGCATCGGGAGTAACCGGCAGCTGTCACCAGCTTCTGGCTGATAAAAACCACAGCCTACTGATAGATTGTGGGCTTTTTCAGGGTGAAGACGAAGCCGTAGATAGCTTTGAGCAATTACAGGTTCAGTTTGATCTGAGCAGCATCAAGGCGCTAGTAGTTACCCATGTACATATCGACCATATAGGACGCCTGCCCTATTTACTTGCAGCAGGCTACACCGGCCCGATCCTGTGCAGTCGTCCATCAGCACACCTGCTGCCACTGGTGATTGAAGATGCCCTGCGCATCGGCTTTACCAAAGATGAACGCTTAATCAGCCGTTTTCAGCAGCAGGTACAACAACAGCTGATACCGCTGGATTACAAAAGCTGGCACACCTTGGTCGATACCCCTGAGTTGTGCCTGCGTATTAAACTTCATCGAGCAGGACATATTCTCGGCTCCTGTTATGTTGAAGTGGCATTAAATGCCCGACAGCAAAACCATAAGGAACGTATTATTTTTTCCGGTGATCTGGGAGCACCTTGGTCACCCTTGTTACCTGCACCCCAGTCACCCTACAAAGCGGATCGTCTGATTCTGGAAAGTACCTATGGTGACCGGTTGCATGGCTCACGGCGTGATCGAGTCAAACAGCTGCAACAAGCCATAGAACGGGCCCTGGGTAATGGCGGCACAGTGATGATCCCAGCTTTCAGCATCGGGCGTACTCAGGAACTGCTGTATGAATTGGAGGGTCTGGTTCACTCAGCCGGTGGTTTGTGGAAAGATCTAGAGATTATTGTTGATTCACCGCTGGCTGCCCGGTTTACACAAGTTTATCGCCAACTTAAACCCTATTGGGATGCCGAAGCCCAGCGTCGTCTGCAAGCGGGTCGTCATCCACTGAATTTTGACAACCTGTACACCGTCTCCAGTCATCAGGAACACCAGCAAACCGTGGACTACCTGGCTAAAAGTGGACGCCCCGCTGTTGTTATTGCTGCCAGTGGCATGTGCGCCGGTGGCCGTATAGTGAACTACTTAAAAGCCATGCTGGAAGATGCCCGCCATCAAGTACTTTTTGTAGGATACCAAGCATCCGGTACACCGGGACGCAAAATCCAGAAATACGGCCCACAAGGCGGCTGGGTAGAACTGGATGGACAGCGCTACACTATTCGAGCTGGAGTCGACACCATCAGCGGCTACTCCGCCCACGCAGACCAGAAAGACCTGCTCAACTTCATCAAACGCATGCGCCACTGGCCACGAGAAATCCGCCTGGTACACGGCCAGGACAATGCTCGCAAAACACTGAAACAAGAAATTGAGCGGTTATATGCAAGAAAAAACAAAAGCGTGGAAGTGTTGCTACCTTGAACAAGAGCCACCTGCAGTCACCAATGCGTAAAAAACTCCCTATCGGTATCCAAACCTTCGCGGATATTCGTGAAGGTGGTTACTACTACGTGGATAAAACCCCGCACATCCAGCGTTTAGTGGATGAGGGCAAGTACTACTTTTTATCTCGCCCTCGGCGTTTTGGTAAAAGCCTGCTGCTGGATACCATCGACTGCCTGTTTGCCGGTCGTCAGCCCTTGTTTGAAGGCTTATTCATTCAGGACAAGTGGGACTGGAGTAAAAAACACCCGGTAGTGCGCATCAGTTTTGGCAGTGGTGTGCTAACCAGTCGCACACAGTTAGATGAGCGCATTCGTGAGCAGCTGTACGTTAACCGGCAGCAATTAGGTGTCGAGCCGGATCACGCGACAGACATTGCCGGTGAGTTTGCCGAGTTGATTCGTCTGGCTCACAGCACCTACGGTCATCGAGTAGTGGTGCTGATTGATGAGTACGACAAACCGATTCTGGATAACATCCTGGATTCTGACCGTGCACGGGAATTGCGCGAAGGTTTAAAGAATCTTTACAGTGTACTGAAAGATTCAGACCCGTATTTGCAGTTTGTGCTGCTGACCGGCGTTTCTAAGTTCAGCAAAGTCAGCTTGTTTTCTGGCTTAAACAACTTAAACGACCTTACACTGGATGCCCGTTTCACCACCATTTGTGGTTATACCGATGCCGATCTGGATGTGGTGTTTGCTCCTGAGCTGCCGGGGCTGGATCGTGCTGAAATCAAACACTGGTACAATGGTTATCGCTGGGGGGGTGCCGAAACCACCTCGGTCTATAACCCCTTTGATGTACTGCTGTTGTTGCAAAAAAGAATGTTTGAACCCTACTGGTTTGAAACCGCCACCCCCACTTTTTTAGTCGATCTGCTGAAAACTCGCGGGGTTTTTACACCAAGGCTGGATCAAATGGAAACCGAACAACAACTGCTGGGGCAGTTTGATGTTGATCTGATCAGCACCGAGGGCTTGTTGTTTCAAACCGGCTATCTGACCATCCACAAACACGAAGAACCCTTAACCGGCTACCACCTTTACACGCTGGGCTACCCCAATCAGGAAGTGGAAACCAGCTTGAACCAGGTACTCTTACCTGTACTTGGCGTGAGTGAAGGGCCGCGTTATCGCAGAACACTATTCACCCACTTACGCAACCACGACCTGCAAGGGCTGGAAGAACACCTCAAAGCCCTGTTTGCCGCTTTACCCCATGACTGGTATCGCAACAACCCCATCGCTCAGTACGAAGGCCACTACGCCAGCGTGTTTTACAGCCATTTTGCGGCTCTGGGCGTACAGGTCACCGTGGAAGATGCCAGCAACTACGGCAAGGTGGATATGAGTGTTGAGTTTGATGGTCATGTTTATTTGTTTGAATTCAAGGTAGTAGAGCAACTGCCGGAAGGATCGGCTCTGCAGCAGATCAAAGACAAACACTATGCCGATAAATACCAGGGCAAAGGCCTAAAAATCCACCTGTTTGGTGTCGAATTTTCCAAAGAACAGCGCCAGATCGTGGCGTTTGAAGTTCATACCCAGCAATGACAGGGTGTTCAGCAGCTTCAGGAGCGCACAACGTGGAACGTTTTTTCAACACAGCCGGGCCCACCATTCCGGCTGATCATTACCACATCGATCTTCTGCACCGACTGGACTGGGAAGAAATCCAGCACCTGATTGCCAGCAAGCGTTACTTTGTTCTCCATGCTCCCCGGCAAACCGGCAAAACCTCCACCCTGCTGGCAATCATGAAAGAACTTAACAGCAAGGGCGATTACGCCTGTGCTTACGCCAATATAGAGGGAGCCCAGGCAGCCCGAGGTGACGAAACCCAGGGCATACCGGCAGCTTGCAGTGCCATTGCACGTTCCATTGCGCTATATCTTAATCGGCCAGAGCTTCTCGACTGGTATCAGGATCAAGGCGGACGACTTGCAGTGCAAGATCAGCTCACCGGCCTGCTGCAACAATGGAGTCAAATAGAGTCCCACCCTGCCGTACTGCTACTGGATGAAGTTGATGCACTTGTTGGTGACACGCTGATCTCCCTGCTACGCCAGATACGTGCCGGCTATGCCCAACGCCCGGATTTCTTTCCTCAGGCCATCATACTTTGTGGCGTCAGGGATGTGCGGGACTACCGTATGCATCAGGAAGGTGCCGAAGTCATCACCGGCGGCAGTGCCTTTAACATCAAGGCCGAATCCCTGCGCATGGGTAACTTTACGGAAGAAGAAACCCGCCGCCTTTGGCTAGAGCATACTCAGGAAACCGGGCAGATTTTTGATGAAGCCATCTTTCCGGAACTCTGGGAAGACACCAAAGGCCAGCCCTGGCTGGTCAATGCCCTGGGGCATGAAGTGACCTGGAAAAACCGCGAAGCCCGTCAGCGCAGCCGCAACATCTCACGGGTGGACTATCAGCAAGCCCGTGAACGGCTGATTTACTCGCGTGCCACCCACCTGGATCAACTGACCGACAAACTCAAAGAACCACGTATTCACTCAGTGATCAGCTCAATCTTGAGCAGCGAAGATGAAGACAAGATCAGCCAGATCAAGGTTGATGACCTGCAATACGTTGAAGACCTGGGACTGATCCAAAGCCGACCCACAGTCAAAATCAGCAACCGCATCTACCAGGAAGTCATTCCGCGCGAACTGACCTGGCCCACCCAGGTGATGATCGCCAACCAGGAGCAAGCCTGGTACATCAATCCTGACCACACCCTGAATATGGAAAAACTCCTGCAGGCCTTCCAGCAGTTTTTCCGTGAACACTCGGATAGCTGGAGTGAAGGCTTTGACTACAAAGAGGCAGCCCCGCAACTGCTGATGCAAGCTTTCTTGCAACGCATCATCAACGGGGGTGGACGCATATCGCGTGAATATGGTTTAGGCCGCAAACGCACTGACCTGCTGATCGAATGGCCGACCGATCCTGAACAAGGCATGTATGGGCCCTTACAACGCGTGGTGATTGAACTGAAAATCCTGCGCGGCAGCCTGGACAGCGTGATCGAAAAAGGCCTGCAACAAGCCCTCGACTACACCCGCCAGGTCGGTGCTGAAGAAACCCACCTCATCATCTTTAACCGCGATTCCAGCACCCCCTGGGATCAGAAAATCTGGCACAAAGATCAAATGCTGGATGATCACAACATTCAGGTCTGGGGGGCATAATGAAGCGTTTTTTTAACACAGCCGGGCCCACCATTCCGGCTGATCATTACCACATCGATCTTCTGCACCGACTGGACTGGGAAGAAATCCAGCACCTGATTGCCAGCAAGCGTTACTTTGTTCTCCATGCTCCCCGGCAAACCGGCAAAACCTCCACCCTGCTGGCAATCATGAAAGAACTTAACAGCAAGGGCGATTACGCCTGTGCTTACGCCAATATAGAGGGAGCCCAGGCAGCCCGAGGTGACGAAACCCAGGGCATACCGGCAGCTTGCAGTGCCATTGCACGTTCCATTGCGCTATATCTTAATCGGCCAGAGCTTCTCGACTGGTATCAGGATCAAGGCGGACGACTTGCAGTGCAAGATCAGCTCACCGGCCTGCTGCAACAATGGAGTCAAATAGAGTCCCACCCTGCCGTACTGCTACTGGATGAAGTTGATGCACTTGTTGGTGACACGCTGATCTCCCTGCTACGCCAGATACGTGCCGGCTATGCCCAACGCCCGGATTTCTTTCCTCAGGCCATCATACTTTGTGGCGTCAGGGATGTGCGGGACTACCGTATGCATCAGGAAGGTGCCGAAGTCATCACCGGCGGCAGTGCCTTTAACATCAAGGCCGAATCCCTGCGCATGGGTAACTTTACGGAAGAAGAAACCCGCCGCCTTTGGCTAGAGCATACTCAGGAAACCGGGCAGATTTTTGATGAAGCCATCTTTCCGGAACTCTGGGAAGACACCAAAGGCCAGCCCTGGCTGGTCAATGCCCTGGGGCATGAAGTGACCTGGAAAAACCGCGAAGCCCGTCAGCGCAGCCGCAACATCTCACGGGTGGACTATCAGCAAGCCCGTGAACGGCTGATTTACTCGCGTGCCACCCACCTGGATCAACTGACCGACAAACTCAAAGAACCACGTATTCACTCAGTGATCAGCTCAATCTTGAGCAGCGAAGATGAAGACAAGATCAGCCAGATCAAGGTTGATGACCTGCAATACGTTGAAGACCTGGGACTGATCCAAAGCCGACCCACAGTCAAAATCAGCAACCGCATCTACCAGGAAGTCATTCCGCGCGAACTGACCTGGCCCACCCAGGTGATGATCGCCAACCAGGAGCAAGCCTGGTACATCAATCCTGACCACACCCTGAATATGGAAAAACTCCTGCAGGCCTTCCAGCAGTTTTTCCGTGAACACTCGGATAGCTGGAGTGAAGGCTTTGACTACAAAGAGGCAGCCCCGCAACTGCTGATGCAAGCTTTCTTGCAACGCATCATCAACGGGGGTGGACGCATATCGCGTGAATATGGTTTAGGCCGCAAACGCACTGACCTGCTGATCGAATGGCCGACCGATCCTGAACAAGGCATGTATGGGCCCTTACAACGCGTGGTGATTGAACTGAAAATCCTGCGCGGCAGCCTGGACAGCGTGATCGAAAAAGGCCTGCAACAAGCCCTCGACTACACCCGCCAGGTCGGTGCTGAAGAAACCCACCTCATCATCTTTAACCGCGATTCCAGCACCCCCTGGGATCAGAAAATCTGGCACAAAGATCAAATGCTGGATGATCACAACATTCAGGTCTGGGGGGCGTGAATCAATGAGTCACCCACAACTTGACCCCAAAAATGACTACGTCTTCAAACGTGCTTTCACAGAGTGCCCCGATGCGTTAG